>JAYVMO010000293.1:0-11054 GCA_043758915.1 Acidobacteriota bacterium
GCGCTCGGTGGCGATGAGCAGCGCGCCTTTCTCGGTTTCGACGACGGCGTAGTCGTAATCCGGATGGAACGCGAGAGCGCGATTGTGGGGAAGGGTCCAGGGCGTGGTGGTCCAGATGACCGCGCTGACATCGCTCGAGATTTTTGCGGAGTCACCGGCACCACCGCCGACGATTGGGAATTTCACCCAGATGGACGGGCTAACGTGATCTTCGTATTCGACTTCGGCTTCGGCGAGCGCCGTGCAATCAAAAATGCACCAATAGACAGGCTTGCGTCCGCGGTAGACGTAACCCTTCTCCATGAAATCGAGGAAGGCGCCGGCGATGGTAGCTTCGTACTCGAAGCTCATGGTTAGATAGGGGTCATTCCAGCGGCCGAAGACGCCGAGGCGCTTGAAATCTTTTTTGTGCTGCTCGACGTAGCGCGTGGCAAATTGACGGCAGAGCTTGCGAAATTCCGCCGGGGGCACGTTGCCTTTGCCGCCGAGCTCTTTTTCTACCTTGGTTTCGATGGGCAAGCCGTGGCAATCCCAGCCGGGTACGTACGGCGCGTAGTGTCCGGCCATGCTTTTGGACTTGACGATCAGGTCTTTCAGGATCTTATTCAGGCCAGTGCCGAGGTGGATTTCGCCGGTGGGGTACGGCGGGCCGTCGTGCAACACAAAGAGCGGTTTGCCGTGGCGCGCTTCGAGGATGCGCTCGTAGAGATTCTCTTCCTGCCAGGCAGCGAGCTGCTTGGGCTCGTTCTGCGGAAGGCTGGCCTTCATGGGAAAATCGGTTTTGGGCAGGTTGAGCGTTTTCTTGAGTTCGAGTGGTTCGGCCATAAATATAAGCGCTTGGAAATCCCCTTGTTTAACGTGCAGCCGTCCTTTGGTTCAGGCATACGGCGGGAAACATCGGAAAGCAGTGTAATTGCGTATGTTACAATAACAGGGAGTTGGTGTCAGCCAATAGGGGCGCGCAACCTTTCCCGGCCCGCGCGAATCCTACCGGGTGAGACGCCGAACGCAGGGGAGTTGCGTCTAAATTGAGAGGAAAACGGTGCCGGGTTCAATCATCAATTTATTTCCTCCTGAGCTGACCAAGCCAGCTGCCTCGGCGGCGAAGTCTTTGCCCGCGATACCGGTACCGGCCTCCGCGGTTCCCCATTTTACGACTCCCAAACGCGTGGTTACGGATGGCTTCTGGTCGAACTTGAAACAATTCTTGACCGAACGGCCCGTGAAGATCAGCGGGAGCTTCCGCTCGCCGCTCATGCCGGCTCAATACGGCGCGGGTTTGACGGAAAATCTTTCGGAATTCTTCACTTCCCGGCCAACGCCAAAAGGGCCGGTAGACAGCAAGCTTGCGGTGGCTTGGGGCTCGAATTTCGGTGGATTCGGCACGCGCCTCAAGGAATTTTTCTTCCCGGTAAAGCAGCCGCCTCTGCAGGTGACCAGCAAGCCGGTGAAGGTGAAGGAAATCTGGTCGAAGGACGAAAACTACGGCCGGACACAGATCATTTCGTTTGTTCTCCATGCAGGATTCATCGCGCTGGTGATTTTGATTCCGTTGTTTTGGCACTTCTCAGTCCCCACGGAGGCCAATAGCAAAACTGGCGTGGACGTGACGGCCATTGATCTCTCACCCTATGTCTCGAAGCTGCCCGCGGGAGCAAAGAAAGCGGGCGGCGGAGGCGGCGCGAACGACCATACGCTGGCGCCGGTAAACAAGGGAAAGCTGCCTAAATTCCGGTTGACGCAATTCACGCCGCCACAGGTCAAACCGGTGAACCCCGATCCGAAGCTGGCTATGGATCCAACGCTGTTGGGGCCACCGGATTTGAAAATTCCTAGCCCAAATATGTCCACCTTTGGCGATCCGCTGGCTTCGGCATCATCTGACTCGCTGGGACATGGAAATGGCACAGGTATCGGCAGCGGCTCGGGCGGCGGGCTGGGCCCAGGGGAAGTCGGAGGCACTGGTGGAGGAGTCTTCCGCGCCGGCGTGAACGGCGTGGGAACACCCGTATGTTTCTACCAGCCGCCACCGCAGTATTCCGACGAAGCCCGCAAAGTGAAGTACCAAGGATCGGTTCTCCTCCAAGTCGTTGTAGGTGTTGACGGGAAAATCGGAAGGCTCGATATGATCAAGGGAGTTGGCATGGGACTGGATGAGAAGGCCATCGAAGCCGTCAGGACCTGGCGCTGCAAACCTGCGACGGGACCGAGCGGCAAGCCAGTGCCGACGCTGGTCCCCATCGAAGTGGTGTTCCGCTTATACTGATTCTCTTGGCGGCCGCGGACTGACGCAGAATTCAGGCCGGGTTCTTTAATCACACAATCTTTTAATCCTCTGACAGCAAGCAACCAAACTACTGGATGCAACTTCTCATTAGCCGTTCGGCGGCTGCCTCGTTGACTTGCGTGAGCAAAATCGCGAGGCGGGCGCGGAGGGGCGCGCCGCAGAGGTCCGTGTCGTGAAGGGGCTGGGAATGGGCTTGGACGCGCGCGCGGTGCAGATGGTGCAGAGCTGGCACTTTACGCCGGCGCAAGACGCTTCACGCCGGGGCGTCGCGCGTTGGGTTACGGTGGAAGCCGTTTACCGGCTCTGCTAGACCGTGCTTATCGGTGAAGTACTTCGTGGGCACGATGTACGAATTCCTGGAGGGTCATCCACCATTGAAACGCTAAGTCCGGGCTGGCAGCGGGGATGGCAACTACGAATTTCTTGACGAAATCGCGGCTGGCGGGCAGCGTTGACTCTGCTACGATGGCGGCTATGAAAACCTTTTCCGCGAGGGCCTTGATTCTAGCCCTCGGTACTTCGCTTCTGCTGGCTTGCTGCCTGCGGGCGCAATCGGCGCCCGCCACAGGCGCGGTGGACTTAACGGCGCGAATCACGCCGACGGGGGCAAGGCCGGAGCCGGTGCGGCAGTTTACGTTCTATATCCTGACGAAAAGCTACGCGGAAATCGCGAAGGAAATGGAAGCGAGCGACGAAATTGTGCCGCGCGACCAGTTCATCGATGAATTGAAGGTTTCGCCGGAGCTAAAGGTCTGGCTAAAGGCGCACGACATTCTGGACTTGACGACGCCAGACCTCGACCGGCTGCTGACGCCGGACGATATCATCCAGGTACCGGAATTTTTGCTCGCGTATCAGCGTTCGAACAGCGGTGGCGTGACCAACGGGCTTCCAAAACCAAAATATACAGAGGCAGAGAAGAGAGACCATCCGGAAAAATACGACAAGCTGAAGGCGGACTATCTCTCCGCACTGAAAAAATTCATCGGCACGAACCCTTCGACGGCCAGCGGCATCGAGCTGGAACTGGACGCCGTAAATCCACAGCGGAAGTGGACGCAGATACACGTCGAACACCGGAAGCGCGTGGAAAGGCTCGCGCCGAACGAGGCGCAGACGAAATATCTGGCGGCCCAGGTGGATACGGACCTGGACGGACACGCCAGCGTGACGGGGCTGCCCACGGGCAAGTACTGGATCAGCACGCTGAGCCTTTATGCCGATGCGGGCGATGCGCGACTGCGCTGGGACGTGCCCGTCACGATTCAGCCCGGGCAAACCGTGCGGATCGAGCTGAGTAACTTGAACGCGATAGACATGCACGCCAACGCGGCGCCCTGAGGCGCTCCTCGCTGCCGCTATGGGCACGCCTCTCCCGTGGCTCCTCTTCAATCTATTCGTCATCGCTGCGATTACGCTCGACCTAAAGGTCTTGCACCGGCGCCCACACAAAATCGGAGTTCGCGAAGCTTCGATCTGGAGCTTGATCTGGGTGGCTCTCTCGCTGCTCTTCGGCGTGGGAGTGCTTCATTATTCCGGCCACCAACCCGCGCTGGAGTTTTTCACCGGCTACTTGATTGAAAAAGCGCTGAGCGTCGACAATCTTTTTCTTTTCCTGGTGATTTTCCGGGCGTTTGCGGTCGATGAACGCATCCAGCATCGCATTTTGGAATGGGGGATCCTAGGCGCGCTGGTGATGCGCGGGGTCATGATCGCCGCGGGTACGGAGCTGATCGAACGGTTCCATTGGGTGATGTATGTTTTTGGCGCGTTTCTGGTGTACGCCGGTTTGCATATGCTCTTTGCAAAGAAGGAAAAGATACATCCCGAACAGAATTTCCTCTTTCGGTTTGCGAGCCGCCACCTGCGCCTGACGCGGAGCTACCACGGCGAGCGGTTCTTCGTTCGCGAGAATGGCGCGCTTTTCGCGACACCGCTTTTTTTGGTGCTGCTGGTGGTGGAGATTACGGACGTGACGCTGGCGGTCGATTCCATCCCCGCGATTTTCGGCATCACACGCGATCCCTTTATCGTGTATACGTCGAATGTATTTGCGTTGCTCGGTTTGCGCGCGATGTATTTTCTTTTGGCGGGTGTCCTGGGGCGGCTGCACTACCTGACTGCGGGACTTTCCTTCGTGCTGATGTTCATCGGCGGAAAGATGATCGCGGAACGCTGGGTACACATTCCCGTGCACGTCTCGCTCGGTGTCGTCGGCGGAATGCTGTTGATCGCGCTGCTGGCTTCGCTGCTCACTCGCCCGGCAGAGCCGGCGGCCTAGCGGCTCAGTCTTCTTCGAACGTCAGTTCGTCGACGTAGCACCACATCCAGTTTTCACCCGGCTCGATGGAGCGCACGATGGGATGCTGCGTGGCGTGTGGGCCTTGCGAGGAATCGCAACAGCCAACGTGGCCGCAGGTGAGACACTGCCGCAGATGGACGAAGCTGGCGCCAGTTTTGAGGCACTCTTCGCAGCCCTTGGTTTTGGGCTTGACGTTCTTGATCTGATCGACGTGCGTGCAGATATCGGCCATACTTTTCTCTCCCTGCTTCACGCTGCGCGTCCCTGAGCAGGCGGCTCCCGGGGCAGCGCTTCTCTTGGCACAAGCAGCACGCTACAATTCTCTACGTGCCTATGTCCAGTGTTCTTGCCACAGCAATAGCAAGTCTCTCTTCCGGGGATGATTCCGTGCGTGCGGCGGCCGCGGTGGAAATCTACCGCGCGGGGCGTGCGCGCGCGGATCGCGTTGCTTCCGAGTGGTGGCAGGACTCCGAATTTTCTGCCCTGCTCCACGGACCGAACCCTGTCGTAACCGCCGGGCTGGCCGTCGAACGAGAAACCTTCGTTAAGATTCGCGTCGCCAATGGCACGCCACGGCTCGCCGATGTCCCGTCCGACCAGGACGCCGAGGAGTTCGAGCTGCATTTCCCGGAGGGAGTATCGCTGGACGTGTTGACGACGCGCGCGCCCGGCGGGCCCGGAGCGATCGCCGGCTACCTGGCAAAGTTTGGCGAAGGCGTGCAACAGGTGGAATTTCGCTGCACGAATGTCGACCGCGCGACGGAGATTCTCAAGGAAAAGTTCGGCGTCGCATCGATCTATCCCGCCACGCGTCCGGGCGCGGATGGCACGCGCGTTAATTTTTTCCTCGTGGCCATTCCCGATAGCGGCAAAGCCCTCATCGAGCTTTACGAGCCTGCGGCCACGCCGCGCTGAACCACGCTTATCGGCCGCTGACCACTTCGCTCCACGCACGCAGGACTTCGCCAACGGTCCAGGCCTGCGCAATGCAGCCCGTTGGCCGGAACGGAGCATCGCCATCGAAGATTTCGCTGAGCGTGCCGAGCCCGTGCGAATGAATTTGCCTGCCAAGCGGATCGAGAAAGCGCATGGCCGCGGCACGGTCGCGATAGACACGCAGGTGCGCCAGCACAAAGGGACCGAGGAGCCAGCCCCACACGGGGCCCTGATGATAAGCGGCATCGCGATCGTGCGGGCTGCCGCCATAGTGGCCCTGATAGCCGGGTTCGCCCGGCGCGAGGCTGCGCAAACCATAGGAAGTGAGCAGGCGCTGCGCGCAAATGTCCACCACGGCCTTCTGCTGTTCGCTGCTTAGCGGGCTAAACGGGAGTGAAACGGCGAAAATCTGGTTGGGCCGCAGCGTCTTGTCGTTGCGGTCACCATTCCCCAGAGCAGGAACATCGATCACGTCAAAACAGCAATTGCGTTCGGCGTTCCAAAATTTCTGAAAACTCTTGCCGGCTTTGGCGGCCAGCTTTTCGTAGCCCTCGCCGGGCTTCGCCAGGAGCCGCGCGAATTCCGACATGGTGTGCAGCGCGTTGATCCACAGCGCGTTGATTTCGACCGGCTTGCCCGTGCGCGGTGTGACTACCCAGTCGCCGATCTTGGCGTCCATCCAGGTGAGCTGCACGCCGGGGCCGCCGGCGTAAATCAGGCCATCGGCGGGATCGACATGAATGTTATAGCGCGTGCCCTGAACGTGGGCGTCGATCATTCCCGCGAGCACGGGGAATAAACTCTGGAGCGTCGCGTTGTCCTGGGTCGCGGCGAAGTACTGCCGCACGGCTTCGAAGAACCACAGGCCGGCATCAACCGTGTTGTATTCGGGCTTTCCGCCGGCGTCGGGAAAGTTGTTGGGGAGCATGCCGCCGTCCACGTAGCGGGCGAAGGCCATAAGGATTTGCCTGGCTACGCCGGGGCGACCGGTGGTCAAGGTGAGGCCGGGCAAAGCGATCATGGTGTCGCGGCCCCAATCGGCGAACCAGTGGTAACCGGCAATGATGCTGCGACCGTCGGGCTCTTCGGGCAGACTGCGCTTCACGATAAATTGATCGGCCGCCAGAACGAGCTGCCAGAGCCAGGACGGCGCGTCTTGCGCCGCAGCTTCGTTTTTTTTCTGCCATGCCGCGAAGAGCTTTACTTCATGATTGGCGCGCGCGGCCCGGGCGGTTTCGACATCGAGAGAAGCGCTTGGTTCCGTGCTGGCCACGATGGTGACGCTGGAGCCCACTTCGAGCCTGGCGTGAAACAGCGCCGCGAAAAGAAGATCTTCGTAACAGTCGAGGCCGCGTGCAATCTCTTCCGGCTGGTAGCAGCCGCGATACCACTCGTGGCGCGGTTCGCAGGACGCGTTTGCGCTTTTCAGATAGAAGGGTGCGGCGTCATTAAACGCCAGGACCATCACGCCTTGTTCGACCGGCGCGATCTTCATTTTCCAGTCTCCGGCATTCGTGGAAGAATGGAAATCGCGGTAGTTCACCAGGGCTTTTAAATCCATTTCGATGGCGCCGCTGGCCCGCACCAACGTGTACTGGATATACGTGGTGTTCTCGCCCTGGCACATCCACACGCGCTTTTCGAGCAACGCATCAGCCAGCGCGTAAGTCCAGACGGGCTTGGTGCCCTCCAGCCGAAAACTCTCGATATACAGAAATCCCTTTGGATCAATGGCGCCGCTGGCCCAGCGATGGGTGACCAAAGCATAGTTCGCACCCGCGTAACGCACGGTTTCATCCAAGGTCGCTACCAACTGCGTGCGGCCAACAGGCGGCTGGAGGGCAGCGACGAGCAAGCCGTGATAACGCCGCGTCATGCTGCCCGCTACGGTCCCGGAGGCGAATCCTCCAATCCCATTGGTGACCAGCCACTCGCGCGATTCGGCTGCGGCGACATCACCACAAACTTCCCGGCCGAACTGCACCTCCGCTTCCGGGAGCGCGTCTGGGCCATTCCTGGTGTTGCGGTCCCTTGGCTTTGCAGGAGTTTTAGCCATTGCTTTGCGAACCTCGCCTGTCATAAGCTTTTTTTGGTCAGCCATTTAGTCATCAAATACCGATCATGATCTTCGTAACCCGTGTGCCGGTACAATTCCAGCGCGGGATCGTTCGCGTGGTCGGCTTCGAGATGGATGGCATTCACGCCCATCTCGCGTGCCCGTTCGGCTACGAATTGCATGGCGTTGTGGCCGAAGCCCCGCCGCCGGTATTCCGGCTCGACATACCGCTCATCGATGAAGGCTTCGCGGCAGCTTGCGCATCATGCCAGGAGCGCCGCTTCGTCCGCGGGCGCGGCTTCGCGAAAAATAGATTGTGACGATTCACTCACCGCTCTGTTCAATCAGCTTGGCGACAAGCCCAGTCCAGCCCGTTTGATGGCTCGCGCCCAGGCCCGTGCCGTCGTCGCCGTGGAAATATTCGTAGAAAAGGACGAGATCCCGCCAGTGGGGATCGCTTTGAAACAGTTCATTTCCGCCAGCGACTGGACGGCGGCCATCCTCCCCGCGCGTGAAGATGCGCGTGAGGCGCCGGGAAATCTCCGCCGCAACCTGCCAGAGATCGTTCTCAGTCCCTGAGTGGGTTGGGCACTCGATTTTGAAATCCTCGCCGTAATAGTGATGAAACTTCTGCAGCGATTCGACCAGCAGGTAATTGACGGGAAACCAGATGGGCCCGCGCCAGTTGGAATTGCCGCCGAAAATGCCGGTGGCGGATTCGGCGGGCTCGTAGTCCACGCGATTGACGTTGCCATTCACGTGGACTTCGTAGGGATGATCCTTGTGGTATCGCGAAAGAGCGCGAATGCCGTAGGGCGAGAGAAATTCCGTTTCATCGAGCATGCGGTGGAGGACGCGCTTGAGCTGCTTACGGCTGACCAGCGAGAGCTGACGCCGAACGCCGCGCGCCGAGCGCTGCGTCATTTCAATGTGCTCGGGCACGTCGGGATGGTTGTCGATGAACCACTGCATGCGCCGCTTGAAACCCGGGAGGCGATCGACAATTTCCGGTTCGAGCGTTTCCACGGCAAAGAGCGGAATCAATCCGACCATCGAGCGGATTTTGAGGAAGTGTTCTTCCCCGTTGGGGAGCTTCAGCACGTCGTAGTAGAAACCGTCTTCGTCGTCCCACAGCGAGCGGCCACCCGAGCCGAAATCGTTCATCGCGCGGGCAATGTAGACGAAATGCTCGAAAAACTTGCTGGCCACGTCTTCGTAGGCGGGGTCTTCCTTGGCCAGTTCCAGTGCGATGGCCAGCATGTTCAGGCAATACATGCCCATCCAACTGGTGCCGTCGGATTGCTCGAGGTGGCCTCCCGTCGGCAGAGGGGCCGAGCGGTCGAAAACTCCGATGTTATCGAGGCCGAGGAATCCGCCTTGGAAGATGTTCGCTCCGTCGGGATCCTTGCGATTGACCCACCACGTAAAATTCAGCAACAGCTTATGGAAGACTTTTTCGAGGAACCCGCGATCCGCAACACCTCGGACGCGGCGCTCAATCTTGTAGACGCGCCAAGCGGCCCAGGCGTGCACCGGCGGGTTCACGTCGCCAAACGCCCATTCATAGGCCGGTAATTGCCCGTTGGGGTGCATATACCATTCGCGCAGCAGCAGGATGAGCTGGTCCTTGGCGAAATCCGGATCCACGAGCGCCATGGGGATGCAGTGAAACGCCAGGTCCCAAGCGGCGTACCAGGGATACTCCCACTTGTCGGGCATCGAGAGGACTTCGCTGTTGAAGAGGTGCGTCCACTCGCTGTTGCGACCGTTGCGTCGGGCTGCCGCGGGAGGCGGCGCCGCCGAGTCGCCACGGAGCCAGCGCTCGACGTCGAACGAGTAATACTGCTTGGACCAGAGAAGTCCCGCCGTCGCTTGCCTGTGAACGCGCCGCTCGTCCTCGCCGAGCTCGCGCGGCATGACCGCGCCATAAAACTCGTCCGCTTCGGCGATGCGATCCTCGACGATCGCGTCGAACCCCGAGAACGGCCGCTGGATCGCGCGGCTCACGTAGCGGAGGCGCACCGTCGTACTCTCGCCGGGAGCGAGGGTTAGATCGTAACGGATGCCGACCTTCGTGCCGCGGAGCGCGGGGTTCACGGCGCTCGCGTCGCCATCGACGATCGCGCGGCCGAGCGCGTCCTTCACGAAAGGCGACTCGTTCTTCGCGCCGAAGAGGCGCGCGGCGTTGCTCTCGTTCTCCGTAAAGAGAAGCTCGCACGGCCCCTCCGCGTAGAGAAAATATTTGCCGAGGTGCGCCTGCTGCGACTCGACGGTCGCCGTGCCCCCCTGCGGGGCGCGCGCCTCGCTCGCACGGAGTTCGGGCTTCTCCCCGCGCGGTGTGGTCCAGCTCCACGTGTTGCGAAACCAGAGCGTCGGCACCAGCGTGAGCGCACGCGCGTCGGGGCCACGGTTGGTGATCGTGAAGCGCGCGAGGAGATCGGCCACGTCATTCTTTGCGTACTCCACGACGACATCGAAGTAGCGATCGCCGTCGAACGCGCCGGTCTCGAGGAGCTCGGGCTCGGGGGCGCTCCTGCCCGCGACGCGCGCGCGCACGCGCAGCTCTTCGTAAGGGAACGCGGCGTGCGGATATTTGTAGAGCGCCTTGCAGTACGAGTGCGTCGGCGTTGCGTCGAGGTACCAGTAGAGCTCCTTCACGTCCTCGCCGTGGTTGCCCTCGGGGCCGCTGAGGCCGAAGAGGCGCTCCTTCAGGATCGGATCTTTTCCGTTCCACAGCGCGAGGGCGAGGTTCACGAGGCCTCGGTTGTCGCAGAGGCCGAGCAGCCCGTCGTCACCCCAGCGGTACGCGCGCGAGCGCGCGTCGTCGTGCGTGAGGTAGCGCCACGCGTCGCCGTCGGGCGAGTAGTCCTCGCGGACGGTGCCCCACTGGCGCTCGCTCAAGTACGTTCCCCAGCGCCGCCATTTCTTCCCGGCTGTCGCCTCGTCCAGGCGCTCGTGCTCTCGCGTCTTTCGCGGCGTCGTCATCGGTTCGAGAGCATACGCGACGCCCCGCGCGGGCTCGCGACGATCGCGTGCTAGATTCGTGGCGTGAGCGGTCGCCAGAGCCACCCGACGCCGCCGCTCGGCACGCCGAAGCTGAACGCCACGCAGCGGATGCAGCCCGTGACGCCGACGAGCCACGTCCCGATCGCCGCGGTGCCGACGTCACCCTCGATTCCCGCGTCGCCCGCGTCGACGTCCGCGCCGACCGTCGGCGTGCCGTCGAGCCGCCCCTCGCTCCAGGGCGGCGCCATTCCGACGCAGCCGATCCTCGCCGTGCAGTACCCGGCCGTGGGCTCGATCTTGCGCTCGCCGCGCGGCGCGTACGAGGTGCGAGCGACGCTCGGATCGGGGCAGTTCGGCGCCGTCTACGAGTGCATCGGCCCGTTCGATCAGATCTACGCGCTCAAGATGGAGCGCCCCGCGAACCGCCCGTACCACGACGTCCACGCGGAGTGGGCGCGCGAGGTGCA
>JAYVMO010000294.1:0-10387 GCA_043758915.1 Acidobacteriota bacterium
GCCCACGGTGCGGACCACCACGGAGCAGCAGCCGACCGGGCCTCCGGGCATACGCCCGGGCATGGGCAGCACGATTTTTCTGGAGTTCAACAAACCGATACCGGATCTGAGCGCCGATGAGCTGAAGCAGTTGCTTTCGCCGTTTCTCAATTTTGCAGGGGAGCGATCCGCGGCGGTGCAGTGGTTCGACACCCTTCCACCGGAGATGAAGAAGGCCATCCAGGATCGCAGGCCGGCTGTGGGCATGGACCGCGAGGAAGTTGTTGCCGCGATCGGCAGGCCGGAACACAAGGTCAGGGAACGCGACAGAGATGGAAACGATATCGAGGACTGGATCTACGGCCAGCCGCCGTCGAAGACGGTGTTTGTGCGCTTCGTGGGCGACCACGTCACCAGCATCAAGCAGTTTCCGCAGTAGTATCCGCATATTCAGGGAAGTGTTCGCAGCCGCTGTCGCGTTGACTTTTCTTGAAGCAGACAATAGCATTTCTCATTCTGCATCGAGGCCGCCGCGCTTCAGGCGGCCGCTTCGCGGCCGACAAACCCACAATGGAGGAAGCATGCCCATCAAGGTAGGCATCAACGGCTTTGGCCGCATCGGACGCAACATTATGCGCACGGCGCTCGGTGACCAGGATATTCAGTTTGTGGCGGTGAATGACGTGACGGACGCCAAGACACTGGCGCATTTGCTGAAGTACGACTCGGTTCTCGGCAACCTTTCGCAGAACGTCACGTACACGGACGACACGATCAGCGTGGAAGGAAAGAGTTTTAAGGTTTTTAAGACCAAGGATCCCGGAGAGATTGACTGGGCCTCGGTGGGCGCGGAGATTGTGATTGAATCCACCGGGCTTTTTACCAACGGAGCGGATGCGAAGAAGCATCTTCGGGGGCCGGTGAAGAAGGTGATCATTTCGGCGCCAGCCGATGGGCCGGATGCGACGTTCGTCCTGGGCGTCAACGACAAGACCTACGACCCGGCGAAGCACCACGTGATTTCAAACGCTTCTTGCACGACGAACTGCCTTGCGCCCGTCGCCAAGGTGCTGCACGACACGTTTGGCATTCACAGCGGCACGATGACCACGATTCACTCCTACACCAATGACCAGAAGCTGCTTGATCTGCCGCACAAAGATCTGCGCCGCGCTCGTGCAGCGGCCATCAACATGATTCCCAGCTCGACGGGGGCAGCGAAAGCGCTGCACCTGGTGATACCGGAGCTGAAGGGCAAGCTGGATGGCTACGCGATGCGCGTGCCCACGCCGAATGTCAGCGTGGTCGATCTGACGGTGTTCGTCGAGAAGCCGGCGACGGTGGAAACGGTGAACGGAGCCCTGAAGAGCGCGGCGCACGGAGCGATGAAGGGTATCCTGGCCTACACGGAAGAGGAATTGGTCTCCGCAGACTTCAAGGGCAACGCGAATTCATCGATTGTGGACGCCGGCTACACTAAGGTTGTCGGCGACCGCTGCGTGAAGGTCCTGGCGTGGTATGACAACGAATGGGGCTATTCTTGCCGTTGCCGGGATTTGATCAAGATGCTGGCGGCGAAGTTCTAGCGGCGGTTGTAGGCAGGCAGTCATCAGATTAGAGAAAGATCAGAAAGGTTTTTCCGGGGAATTAAAAACTGGGGACTGAAAAGCACGCACGCAAACCATGAGCAAACTCACCATCAACGACCTCGAGCTGCGGGGCAAGCGCGTTTTTCTTCGAGTGGACTTCAACGTTCCGCTCAAGGACGGAGTGGTCACCGACGATACGCGCATCCGCGAAACGCTGGCCACGCTGAGGCTCGCGATGCAAAAGGGCGGGCGGGTGGTGCTCGCTTCGCACCTCGGCAGACCGAAAGGCGGCCCGGAGCCGAAATATTCGCTGAAGCCGGCCGCGAAGAGATTGGAAGAGCTGCTTGGCAAGCCGGTGGCTTTTGCGGAGGATTGCATCGGGGCTGGCGCGGAAGCGAAGAGCAAGTCGCTCAAGGACGGCGAAGTGCTGGTTCTGGAAAACGTGCGGTTCCACGCCGAAGAAGAGAAAAACGATGAAGGGTTTTCGAAGCAGCTTGCGGCGCTTTGCGACGGACTATTCGTCTGCGATGCGTTCGGCTCGGCGCATCGGGCGCACGCTTCCGTGGTGGGGATCACGCGGTTCGTGAAGCAGTCCGCGGCAGGGCTGCTTATGGAAAAAGAGCTGGCTTATCTGGGCAAGGCGGTCACCAATCCGGCGCGGCCGTTTGTGGCCATTCTCGGAGGCGCGAAAGTCAGCGACAAAATAGAAGTGGTGGAAAATTTAATGAAAATTGCGGATGCCATGCTCATTGGGGGAGGCATGGCCTACACGTTTCTCAAGGCGCGGGGCCTGCCGATCGGGAAGTCGTTGGTGGAAGACGACAAGCTCGAGCTGGCGAAGAAGATTCTGGCCGGCGCCAATCAGAGAAATTTCAAGTTTCTGATGCCCATCGATCACGTAATCGCTCCCGAATTCAAAGCCGAGGCTCCCGCGACCACGGTCGATGTTGCCGCAACGCCTGCCGATCAGATGGGACTCGACATTGGACCGAAATCGATTGCGGCATACGCGGCCGAGATCGCAAAAGCGAAGACCATCGTCTGGAACGGGCCCATGGGCGTTTTCGAAATGCCCGCCTTCGCGAAGGGCACGCTCGAAGTCGCCAGGGCCGTCGCGGCGTCCACAAACGGGGGCGCGACCTCCATCGTGGGGGGCGGCGATTCGGTCGCCGCAGTGCATCAGTCGGGCGTTGCGGATAAAATCTCGCACATCTCGACGGGAGGCGGGGCGTCGCTCGAATTTCTGGGTGGACGCAAACTGCCGGGCGTCGAAGCACTCACGAACAAATAAATGAGCCACGCAAAGCGCCGCCGGGTGATCGCGGGGAACTGGAAGATGTTCAAGACGCTCGCCGAAACGCGAGCGTTCTTCTCGGCGTTCAGGCCCTTGGTGGCCGGCGCCGGCCATTGCGAGATCGTGATCGCGCCGCCATTTACGGTCATCGCCACCGCCGTGGAGGCCACGCGCGGGGCCAATATCGCGATAGCCGGGCAAAACGTCTACTGGGAGAAGGAAGGCGCCTACACGGGCGAAATCTCGGCAAATATGCTCGCGGAAGCGGGCTGCCGGTACGTGCTGATCGGGCATTCCGAGCGGCGCCAATTCTTCGGCGAAACCGAGGAAGGTGTAGCCAAGAAGGCGAAAGCGGCGGTTGCCGCCGGGCTCACGCCCATCGTCTGCGTGGGGGAACTGCTGCACCAGCGGGAGGCCGAGCAGACGGAGAAAATCCTGAAAGCGCAGTTTCTAGGAGGCCCTGGCGCGTTGACCCCTGAGGAATTCTCCCGTATTCTAATGGCGTACGAACCGGTGTGGGCCATCGGCACGGGGCGCACGGCCACGCCGGAAATCGCGGCTGCCGCTCACCGGTTTCTCCGGCAATGCGCGGCGGAGCAGTTTTCCGCCAGCCACGCCTCCGAGTTGCGGATTCTCTATGGTGGCAGCGTCAAGCCCGACAATATCCAGGGGTTGATGGCGCAGGAAGAGCTGGACGGGGCCCTGGTGGGCGGAGCGAGCCTCGACGCGAACTCGTTTGCGAGTATCGTGAAAGATTCGGCAGGGAGATAGAAATGCCAGGTTGGATGAAGTGGGTGGTTGCAATATTGATTGGTCTTTCGATTATCGGTTTCGGGTTTAAGTATGCCGGGTGGATACTGACCGGGTTTTTCATTATGAATTGCCTGGTGCTGGTGATCGTGGTGCTGCTGCAGAGCGGCAAGGCCGCGGATCTCGCTGGTGCTTTCGGCGGAGCGGGCAGCCAGACGGCGTTCGGCCCGCGCGGGGCGGCGACGATCCTTTCGCAGGCCACCACGTGGTGCGCGGTGATGTTCATGGTATGCGCCTTGGCATTAGTGCTGCGCACGGATAAGGCCGTCGAGCAGACCGGCTCGGTGCTGCAAAATGTTTCCAAGCCTGCGCCGAAGAAGGCGCCGGCAACAACGCCGGTTCCGGCAACGCCAGCGCCGCAGTCGAATTCCGCACCTGTGTCTCAGGTTCCAACGACGCCGGCGCCGGCCTCTTCACAGCCTGCTCCAGCGCAGCCGAAAAAACCCTAAGCGGACTGGGTCTCGGTTTTCGTAGCGTTGATTTGACAGCCCAAGCACTTACAATTTACGATGGAAGTCGATGCGGTCGTGGCGGAACTGGCAGACGCACTAGCTTGAGGTGCTAGCGCCGCAAGGCGTGGAGGTTCGAGTCCTCTCGACCGCACCATCTAACTCGGTTGTCGTTCATCGAACAATAGAATTCCTCTTGTGAATTGCCCTACCGTATTGCCCTGCCCAGTGTTTGCAGGGCGCAGAATCATCTTTGCCTTCCTCCGCATGCGGTTTATGGTTCGGCTGATAGTCTGGCCAACGATTCTGCGAGCACCAGTGTGCCGCGCGCGATGTCCTCGGGAGCAGCATACTCGTCCGGACGATGACTGTACCCATTGCGGCAGGGAATGAAGAGCATACCCACCGGAGCGATGCGCGAAATGAAAAGAGAATCGTGGTAGGCGCGGCTGACCATCTCCAGGAATGGGAAGCCCTGCGTGTGGCAGGAATCGGACAAGGCTGCACGTACTTTGGGGGCGCAATCCGCCGGATCATCGGCATTTAGCAGCTCGACATGAATGGAGACCTGGCGCTTCGCGGAAATATTTTGCACGGCGCTTTCGATGATTTGGACTACGCGGTTGCGCCGAGCAAGATCAGTATCGCGAACATCCACGGTCAAATGTACGCGGCTCGGGATGCTGTTCACCGCGCCTGGGGAAACCTGACAGACGCCGACGGTGGCAACGGAGTCGGCCGCGCCGCTGGAGCGCGCGGCATTCTCGATCGCAAGAATCAGTTCGGCGGCGGCGCAGAGAGCATCCTTGCGATCGGGCATTAGGACGCCTCCGGCGTGTCCTCCCTCGCCCTCGATCGAAATGCGCAGGCTTGCAGGAGCCGCGATGCGCATCACGATGCCGAGGGAAGTCTGGGCGCGCTCGAGGAGTGGGCCTTGTTCGATGTGCAGTTCCACGAACGCTTTGTAATATCCCGCGGGCAATTTCACCTGGTGAAGATCGCCGTCGAACCCGGCGTTTCTTCGGACCTCGTCGAGAGATTGGCCATCGCCATCGACTAAGCGGCCGGCGGCATCCGCGGAGAGAGTTCCCGAAAGCAAGCGGCTCCCCAGGCAGCCTATTCCGAAACGTGTGGGCTCTTCCGTGGCGAATACCAAGAGTTCCAAGGAATTTTTGGGGCGGAAACCACTCCGTCGCAGTGCGCGGAGCGCTTCAAGACCGCCGAGAACTCCGACAACGCCGTCATATTTCCCGGCGTTGGGAATGGCATCGAGGTGTGAACCTGTGCCAACCACAGGCGCTGAAGGTTCTGCTCCGGCCCAACGCGCGAAAATATTTCCAATGGCATCTTGTCTCACCGCGAGTCCAGCTTCTTCACACTGGGAGATCAGCCAAGCGCGGGCGCGCAGATCCGCGGAAGTGAAAACAATTCGAGTGACCGCGGGAGGCTGCGCGTCCGTAAACGAGGCGAGAGTATCAAGTTCGGAGAGCAGGCGTTGCTGATCGATTTCCAGTTTCATTTTGATGAGTGGCCGAGAGGATGGCGGTTCCAATTCTTGTAGATGAGATATTTGGCGGGCACTTTTCCGATGGCGCCAAACCACTGCGGGCACCAGGCTCCCATCCAGATGAAGTCGCCCGCGGCGACGGGGTACCACGAATCGCCAAGCCTGTAGATTCCACCTCCCTCCAGCATGATGAGCCCGTGTTCCATCACGTGCATTTCGACCATGCTGAGCGACGCCCCGGGCTGATAGACCATGGTATTCACGGCAAAATCAAATCGCGGGTCGTCGGGAAGCAAGCATTTGACTCGCAAGTCGGGATCGTTATCGAGTGGATGCGAAGGGACGGCATCTTCGCTGGAGACGAGCAGGCGTGGCGGGTCGCACTGCTCGATCCGCTGGTAGATTTTCTCGATAACGGCCACCCGGCTCTTTTCTTTGGCGATTACACGGTGCGGCGAACCCTCGGATAAATAAGCATAACCGCGCACGCCGAGTTCGTTGCTCTTCCCATCGGCCTGCAATGTGATGGCGCCTTGCATGACATAGAGGAAGCGTTGCGCGGAGGTAGTGCCCAATTCGCCGTGCGCATCCAGCTCCGCGGTATATTCCGTAAACGCGGCGCCGAGCGCGGGCCCGACATGAACGATGGCGGAAGCATTCTTCATGCCGGACAGAACGGTGCGCACGAAAGTGTCGGGAGTCAGGAGCAGATGATTGGGCTGGTGCGAGCTTCGAGTTTGACCGAGGTTATGCACGGCACGTCCTTCCCAGAAATTCCCGTGAGGAAGCAAGTTGCGTTAGAAGATGAAGTCCACAATCGAGCGCTTTCGCGGCGTCCGCGACGTGGACCGATTCCGCGGGGTCATGACTGATACCGCCGGGAGACCGCAAGAATATCATTGCTGAAGGAACTTTTTCGGCGAGGATCATTGCATCATGGCCGGCACCGCTGGACATGCGGTGGGGCTCCGAACCGGTTTTCCGAATCGCCTGGGCGATTTGATCCGCGAGAAACGTGTCCATGGCCACCGCCTGCTGGCTAAGCAAGGTCTTCCAATTCACGGACAGGCCACGCCGGGTAGTGATTGCCGCGGCTTGCTGCGTCAGGTTGTTCACCGAGTGTTCCCGGACATCGTCCGAAGTATGCCGGACATCCAGAGTCGCGCGCGCTTCTCCGGCGATGACATTCGCGGCGCCGGGTTTCGCGTCAAGGAAGCCAACTGTAGCCACTAAACCCGGAACCTGGCGCGCAGCATTCTCGACCGCAACGATCCATTCCGCGGCCGCGGCGAGAGCATCGCGGCGCAGATGCATCGGCGTGGTACCCGCGTGGTTCGCGGCGCCAGAAAATGTGAACTCCAGGCGACTCTGGCCTGCAATGGCTTCGACGACACCGAGCGGCTGCCCGAGATTTTCGAGGATGGGCCCCTGTTCGATGTGGAACTCCAGGTAACCCAAAACGTCGTCGCTAATCATGGCTTGAGGAATCTCGTCCGGATGCAATCCGAAATCTTGAATGGCGCGTTGCACGGAGATGCCGTTCTCGTCCTCACGCCGCAGGAGGTCAGCATCGAGCCTGCCCACCAATGCACGGCTGCCAATGAACGGCACTCCAAAGCGGACGCCTTCTTCCTCCGAGAATCCGACGATCTCGATTCCGAACGGAAGCCTGCGCCCGTTCAAGTTCTCCAAAAGAGCGACGGCCAGAACGACACCCAGTACCCCGTCGAATGCGCCGGCGTTCGGCACGGTGTCGAGATGCGAGCCCAGCATCAGTCGATCCGTGCCTGATCCTGTTCCCGCATAAAAGCCCCGCAGGTTCCCTGCGGCATCCACGGTCACGGACATCCCGATAGCGTTCATCCACTGGGAAATTTCCCGGTGGCACTGGCGCATCGGGGGCGAAAGAAATGTCCGGCAGGTGCCAGCAGAGTCTTCGCTGAAACCGGCCAGCGTCCGGCATCGAGCGATGACGCTCTTGGCGCGATCTTCGAGATCATCGAGCATCAATATTCGACCTCACCCATGACGGCAGACGCGTGCTTCGATGCAGCCGTGCGGCTCGTCGGTGGGGACAAAAATCTCATTCGGATTATCCTGGCCGAAGCGAGAAAGGTCGACAAGCAAGCAATGTTTGTTCGGCATGGACAATTCGATGTCTTCCATCTCAGGAACTTGTTCCAGGGCGCGTGCCGCCATGGCATACAGCGTATGCTGGACGGACTTGCTGGTGTGGTCTGCAAACTCCGCCAATAGCGTTTCGCGAATCCTGGCCCGCAAGAGAGAAAAAGACAACTTGCCCGTCGCATATGTCCAACTTGCCTGGATTGAGGTTCCGAACAACCGATCATCCGATTCCGGGAGCGTGGTCAGAGAGTCCTTTATATATCCCTTAAACGAGGAACCGGCCGTTTTCATGACCATCAAGTTTTCGAACCCCGAAACGATGGAGAGTCGGCCGCTCTGCGCGCGCGAAACCTTGGTCGTTTGGTTCTCATTTGTTGAACGGACAAAAGTTGTGGGATGCGGCTTCCCCTGCACGCTCAAGTGTTCCCACGCTTTTTCCTGTACCCGGACTTCAGCATGGGAAACTTGCGGGTTTCTCCGGAGGAGAAACTCTACCAGCTCGGCCGCAAAATCTTCCATGGACTCGGCGGAAGACTTTCGCGCGAGCGAGTACACCGTATTCTTCATGGTGTCCGTAGGGAGGATTTTGCTGTTGTCGCCTTCTTCAAAACAGCCGGCGAAATCCCCTTGCAGCAATACCTCCAGGGCCCATTCGCGGAAATCGTGCCGATCCGCGTGACGCTTCACGCGAACGAGCCGCACGAGGGACTTTCCGTAACTGTTTTCGGCCAATCTAACCATGTGTTCAGCTTCCCCGGTAGGTCGTGAATCCATTTGGACTGAGCAGCAGCGGAATGTGAAAGTGTGATTCGCCGCCGCGCACCTGAAACGTTATCTGCACCACGGGATATAATCCCAGCTCTCCGCATGCTGCGTAGTAGCTCGCCGTGTCAAATGCCAAACGGTAAAGCCCTTCGTGGAGGATCTCGCCCTCCGGCAACAACTGGGTGCAGCGGCCGTCCGGATCCGTTTTTGCCGAGCTTACGAGGGACCATTGGCCGGAAGAGTCCTGGCGTTCAAGCCGTACTGGCAAACCCGGCGTAGGTTTGCCTCTGGCTGTGTCCAGAACATGAGTGGAAATGCGATTCATCCGCAAAGCCACTTTTTCAAACGGATTTGCATAATCTGCCGCTGCTCCTCGGCCGCCGCGTGTAACTCGGTGGCTTCATCATTTTGCAGCCTGCGCCGGAGAATCTCCAGGATTTCGCTGGCCGATTTGCCTGTCGCGCACACGATGAAGATACGGCCAAACTTCTGCTCATACTCCCGATTGCCCTGGGCCAAAGCCAGCTTGAGGGTGTCATCAGCAGAAGAGACATTGCGCTGTTCCTGCGCGGACCAAGTCGAAGATTGTGCCGGGGCAGCCTTGTCCGGGCGTGATTCTCCGATTCGCGGGTGGCTGCGGAACGCTTCGAGCCAGTCCGCATGGCTTAGGTTTTGCCAGGTGACGTCCGAGGCCGCGAGCATCGATGCCTCATCTGCAATCGGGCGACTGGACGCCATGCCAGCGGCCCAGTTTGTGGAGCCGCAACAAGGAAGGATCACGTGGACCGCGTCCTCGTGAGGCAGACGATTCCAGCGAGCCAGGACCTCGCTCACGCGTGCTCTCTTTCTACGGCAAGTTTTTCGAGAAACTCGATGACCAGGTTACTCGCAACCGCTTTGCGATAGTGAGCGGTAGAGCGGATATCATCGATGGGCCGAATTTCCGCGGCTACGCTTTTCCTTGTCGCCTCGAACAAGCGAGGCTCAATTTTTTGCCCCAGCAGCATTTGCTCTGTTTCTCTCAAGCGAAGCGGAATCGGCGCCACGCTTCCAAGTGCGATGCGGATGTCCTCGATCTTTCCCCCGGCAACCCGCCCCAAAGCCGCAAGACAAACTTTGGAAATGGCCTGCGCATTGCGTGCTCCGACCTTCCTTGCGTGGGAGACATATCCCGAAAACTGACGAGGGAGGGAGATGGCCAGTATCAATTCATCAGCGGCCATGGTGGATTTCTTGTAGTCCGTGTGGAATTCTCGATAAGGCAGGCGGCGTTCACCGCGAATCGAGATCAGAATCAATTCCGCGCCATAGACAAGCAGGGCAGGGAGGGAATCCGCGGCAGGCGAGGCGTTGGCGATATTTCCTCCGAGAGTTCCGCGATTCTGGTTTGCGATTCCGCCAGTCCACGACGCAGCCGTTGCTAACAGCGGGAATTCCCGTGAAATGAGATGGTGTTTGCGGAGAACGCTATACGTGCACGCGGCGCCGATGCGGACTTCGTCCGGGAAGACCTCGATTTTCCGAAGCTCGGGGAGATCCCAGATATTTACCAGCTTTCGCGCCGTCAGCTTTCCCGCCGCGTAGAGGACCATGACGTCGGTTCCGCCTGCGATGGGCAGCCACTCGGCTGGCTCGGCGGCCAGCAATGAAAGGACGGCTGTCAGGTTGCCGGGGGAGAAGAGTTTGTAATCGGAGGGATCGGCTCTCATTTTGTAGCACTTCGCTCAGCGGCCTTGGCCACCGCTTCGAAAATCTGCATGTAGCCGGTACAGCGGCACAGATTGCCGGAAAGACCTTCTCGTATATCTGCCAGGATGGGTTCCGGTTTTGCCTGGAGCAAGTGGAGAGCGGCGAGAATCATTCCCGG
>JAYVMO010000295.1:0-3290 GCA_043758915.1 Acidobacteriota bacterium
GGTGCAGTTAGGCGCTTCGGGCTGCCCGCCCGGCGTTCCCGTGCCGGCCATCAACGTCAGCTCACCAACACGCTGTGCGTCGTTGACGCCGATGATGGAGGCCGCCGAAAAGTCGGCAGGTCCTTTGCCGAAATGCCATACGATTTTGCCGTCGCGATCAACTTCGATCACTCGATTATTGAATTGATCGGAAATAAGAATATTCCCTTTTCGATTGAACTTGCTCTCCCGTTCGTCGTCGTCGGCTTTGACGGGATTCAGGGAAGCCAGCAAGGCGCCGCCAAGTGCGGCACAGGACACGAATTGAAGCAATTTGGCTCTGTTCATAAATCATTCTCCTCTTTCAGGACCGTCCGACCAGGAAGTAACCCGGCGTAGTCTCGGGACTGGCTTCATCGGGGAGGGTTGGGACGATCAATCCACGGACTCAAGCTCAGTCAGAACTTCAGGAGGGGAGTATCCCGCGAGGAATCAGTGAGGATGTCACAAAATTGTAAAAACGGTGTTAGCTTCTCGCTGCCGGCTTGTAGCGACGCAAACGGAAAAAGCGATTGGAACGAATGAGTGCTTAGCGGCCGGTGGAAGCCGATATGTTTGTGCGCACCGTTGGCCCGTAGATCTGCCGATACATCTCCGCGTTGCGCAAAACAATTTGCACGTACTCGCGAGTTTGCGTGAAGGGGATGGATTCCACCAGTTCCGGGACTTCTTCGTAGCTACGTTCGCTCTTCCACAGCGCGATGCGATCTTCTCCGGCGTTATAGGCTGCCGCCGCATATTCCAATCCACCGGTTAAACGCGCCAGGTTCGAGATATACAGCATACCCAGCTCAATGTTGATTTCCGGATCGAACAGCGAAGCCTTTGTGAATTTCATTTTGCGCTGCTTGGCTAAAATTTTTCCGGTCTTGGGCAAAATCTGCATCAAGCCTACTGCGTTGGCATAGGAAACCACGTCCGCTTGAAACGTGGATTCCTGGCGAATCAAGCCGGCCGCAAACATGGGATCGAAATCGTTGCGATCCGCCTCGCGCCGCAGCGTGCTCTCATACGGCAGCGGAAACAAGACGCGCCACACGCTCACCGGCACTTCGCTGAATTTACGCGAATCAAAGCTGGGCACCGCCAGCCGTCCGTAGGCCATGCCCGCCGCAAAATGCCCCTGATCGAACGCCGCTTGCGCCGCCTCCACCAAAAATCTCGGTGAACCAGTCGCTGCGTACGCCGCCTTTAATTCCAGCTCCGCGGACTGATCAAACGCAATGGTTCTTAACGCCTGCGCGCGATTCCAGCGATCCATCACGTTGCCGGCAATCGGCTCGTCAAATGGCCGCAGCACCGAAGCCGCCGGAAACTGCGCCAGAAATTCCGGCACATCTTCTTCCCCAGGCCCCAGTTTCGCCAGATGTTTTTCCGCCGCCTCGCCAAAATAAGTTGTGGGATAGCGGTTCGCGGCTTCCTGGAAAAAACTGCGGGCGTGCGCCGGATTCCCGCTGCGTTCCGCATCGCGGCCCAGCCAGTACAGCGCATTCACCGCGCCGCCGCTCAGCGGATACTTGCGCACAAAATTGGTCATCTTATCGCCCGCGTATGGCTGCTTCTCCAGATAAGCCACCCACGCGATGCGCCATTCCGCGTTGTACGCATTCTTGCCCGCCGGAAATCCATCCAGCACCCGCTGGTAATATCCCGCGGCCTTCGCACGGTCCAGCAAAACCCAGTAATAATTTCCCGTGGCCATCAGCGCTTCTTCTGTCCAGACGCTTTGCGGATATTTCGCCGCCACGGTTTCCACCGCGGTCAGCATTTCCGTTTCTTTTTTCGCCGAGCGCAGCGCCTGGGACAGGGAGTAAATTCGCTCCGCATCCGCCTCCGCATCGCTCACCGCCAATTTCTCCAGCACTCCGGGCGCGTCCTTCGGATGTTGCCTGCACTCCGCCGACCGCACCAGCGCCCGCTGCCGGATCGGATTGCCCGTATCCTTCAGCATGGCCGCCAGCTTGTCGTACTCCACACGCGCTTCCTTCCATTTGTGCGCTTCGTAAAAAATCTGCGCGCGCTGGTCCTGCAGCTCCGCGCCGGCATAAGGAAATTCGTTGTGCAAAGATTTATTCAATCGCGGCAGCGCCGCAGCCGCTTCACCGCTTTCCTCGCTCAACGGAAACTTGTAGTACAGCGTCTGATAATCCTTTACCGCGGGAACCAGCCGGTGAACCGCTTCTTGGGCTCGCGCCCGCTCGATCAGCAGCCCGGTTTTCTGGGCCACCGGCGGATACGTCGCAAGCGCATCCAAAGCATCCTGTGCTTTCCCTGCCGCAATGGCCGCGGGAACGTAGGCCTGCAGCACCTGCTCTTTTATCGCGGTGTTCGGATTGTCACGCAGCAGCGCGGCAAAATCCTGCGTCGCCTGCAGGTTTTGATTCAGAGCGCGTTCGCCCTGCGCGATCCAGAAAAGCGTGTACTCGCTGAGCAGCGCGTCCGGCTTGGCCTTCTGCAGCCACATCATGCCCTGCTGCGGATGCGCTTTTCCGTAATCCTCGTACCCCAATGCCAGCGCCGCCCGCTGTCCCCACACGCTGGCAATATTTTTGTTGGCAAACGCCGCCATTTTTTCGTAAGCGCCCGGCGTTGCGTGATGCAGATCCCGCGCCAGCCCGGCTAATTCCTTCTGCGCCGCGGCATCGGCGGGCGTGGCGGAATCCAGGCTCGGCACCGTGGTATCCGGTTTGCAACCCGTTCGGCAAGCCGGCGATTTCGGATGCGCCTTCTTTTTCTTTTTCCTGGTTCTGCTCTGCCCAAACGCATCCATTCCAGCGCCCAAACAGACAACAAGCGCCAGCGCGACAACTGCGCAACGATAAAACGCAGCTTTTTCGGGAATGAATCTGGAGTTGCTGAATTTGCTGAATTTGCCGGGCCTGTATTTATCCGGCTTCGATTTACCGAGGTTTGCTGGCCATGGTGTACGTATATTCACCAAGCGCGGAGTTATCTCCGTCGGCGAGAATCTCCACCATCCAGCGGTAAAAATAATCCACCGGGTGATCCATGATCGGCCGGAACCTGCGGTCGTATTCGCGATGAGCTTTCTCAATGTCGTCTTTCAATCTGATGCAGATATCTTTGTTTTCGCGGCCCAGCTTTACCTGTTCCGGTCTTAACATTTTAATATCCTGCATAGAAACTTTGGCCACCCGATTTGCGCGGCGGTGCAACTCTTGTTCCTCAGGAGTTAACTGGTTGATGTCGAAGTCGCCGTTGGCGGCCAGCACCAGTTCGGGCGCTTCGTG
>JAYVMO010000296.1:0-2231 GCA_043758915.1 Acidobacteriota bacterium
CGCCCCGCAGTCACCGGACACGGAATCGCAATCCGCACCTCCATCAACCGCGCACCATTCCAACCGCCGTTCCCACCACAGCCGCCACACACATCACAGCGGCCACAATCGTCATAGCAGGCGCCACCACAAGGCCCAAGCTTCGTAATCGCTTGTTCACTGCCAGACACTTTCAGGTGCACGATTACGTGCCCCCCTTTTTTTGGAGGTGGTAGGGTTGCCACAGCTTTCGCACACGTGTCCGCGCCACGGCCCATCCGCAGTGCACGCATCTAAATTTTTCTGAGGGGTCCAGACTTACTTGACGAACAACGTCTCGCGCAATTGATCCCGCGCCACAAACGATTTCACGCTGCGATACCGTCCAAACAATTCCTGTATTTCGCGATTCTGGTAAACCTTCTGCGCCGGGAATATCGGCTTGGTCGCCAGCACCTGCAGCGTGGTCGTGTCCGCCACGCGATACCGTTGAAAACCTTCCGGCTTCTTGCTGTGGAACATCGCGAATACTACTCCGCCCGGCCGCAACAATTCCGTCAAATGCGCCACCGTGCTCTTCGCCATCACCGGGTCCAGGTAATCCAGGATATCCCACAGCAGCAGCGCATCAAACGATGCCGCCGGATACTGCAGATTCTCCGCCAGAAATTTCTTCGTTCTTGCTTCCGGTGTCCGCTCGGCAAAATTCTCCGCCGTTTTGGAATCTCGGGTGCGCGCTTCTTCCTGCGTCATAAAATCAGACCAGCCGCGCAAAATATCTTCCGACGATACTCGAAACCCGCGCTCAATAAAAAATGTCAGCGTAGTCTGCCACGCCGGACCCAGATCCAGCAGTGTTCCCCGCCCCAGGCCATCCAGGTTCCACAAAAACTCCTTCAATCCGTTGGATGCCCGCGAGGTTTCCTGCTTCTCTGGAGCGCGGTTCGGCCCCACCGCCGTCACGCCATTCCGCACGCCGCCGTTGCTGCGCTCACCGGGCAGCGTGCCCGTAGTTCCCCGGGCAGCGCCGCCATTATTCCCGATTCCCAGCTTGTTCAGAAATCCCATCGATTAATCGGCCCCGGCTACCGCGGCTCCGGAGGATGCCTTCTCTTCCCCATTGCCCGCGCCCTTCGCTTTTGCCAAATCTGCTCTCCGGGATTCGCTGTTCGACAGGCGCTCCGACGCCCCCGCGCCCGGCTTGCCCGCTTCCATATTTCCGTGCAATTCCGCGCCCTCTTCGATTCCGATCCTCGGCGCCTTCAAATCTCCATCCACTCGCGCCGTGCTCCAGATCTGGATTTTCTCTGTGCCCACCAGTTTGCCCTGCAGGCGCCCGCGCACCACAATTTCCCGCGCATCCACGTCCGCCTTCACCACCGCATTCGGGCCAAATGTAATCACCGCATTGCCCATCGAAATTTTGCCTTCCAAAGTTCCATCCACAAACAGATCCTCGCTGCCGTTCACTTCGCCCTTAATCCGAATTCCCTGGCTGATGCATGCAGCAGCCTTTGGCGACGTTGGCAACGTGCCCACGGCCGCACGGTTACTCGCCGGCGCGCTCACAGGCGTAGTGGTACTCGCCGGAGTCGAACTCGTCGCTGCTGCCGGATTTGCTGGTACCGCTGAATTTTCGGGAGACGACTGGGGCTTCCCATCCTCTTTGCGCCACATGGGTGCACCTCGACTTAGTTTAGGAATGTCTAGCGTCGCTTTTCGTGGACCGGGGGAGGAAGGCGACCTAGAAAGCTTAACATAGTACGGGAGTTAAGCGATGTAAAGTACCAGCCATTAAATTAAGGCACATTGTGCTGAGTTGGTTCACAGCTCCCGGCTTGGGGTCCCACTTCTGCTCTCGGGGTCGCTTCGTCTTCTCTTGATATAGTGGCCGATCCTTTAGAGCGCCTATCACCAGGTTCCCCCGGCTCCCAATTCAACCCTACTTAGCGCGAGCCGCATTCCGCAGTTCCCACATCGTCGCCGCCATCCCTTCCACTTCCGTAACCAGCAGTTTCATGGACTTACGCTTGGTCCACCAGCTTTCCGCCTCGAAGTCCCCATCCCGTGCGCTGGACACGCTCACCGCGACTCCCGCTGGAAAGCTCTTCCTGAATATATATAGCGCGCGGCGGGTGTCGTAATTAGAAGTCACCAACACCACACTCTTCCAGCCGCGCTCCTCAGCCAACCGGCTCAGCGCCCCAGCCTCATCCAGAGTACTGTCCGAATCTTGCGGAAACTTCAAAATG
>JAYVMO010000297.1:0-5295 GCA_043758915.1 Acidobacteriota bacterium
GCCGCGTAACCGATTCCATCGCGCGCCGCGGCATGCGCTACGGCTTCGCCAGGCGTTTCGTGGCCGGCGAAACGCTCGAGGAAGCCCTCACCGCCAGCCGGCAGCTCTGCTCGCAAGGCCGCCGCGTCAGCCTGAACCATCTCGGCGAAAACGTCACCACCGAAAACGCCGCGCGGGAAGTCTGCGCGGGTTACATTCGCATGATCGAAGAGTTGCACACAAAAAATCTCGAGGGAAACATCTCCATCAAGCTCACCCAGCTTGGTCTGGACCTCGGCAAGGATCTCTGCCAATCGCTCACGCGCGAAATTGCGGCGCGCGCCGCAGCGCTCGGCCGCACCATCGAGATGGACATGGAAGGCAGCGCCTACACCGATGTCTCCCTGGACATTTTCGAAAACGTCCAGCGCGAACTCGGCAACTGTGGATTGGCGGTGCAGGCGTATCTGCACCGCACCGAAAAAGACTTGCAGCGCCTGGCGCCGCTCAAACCGAAGATTCGCTTGGTGAAGGGCGCTTACCGCGAACCGAAAAGCATCGCCATGCAAAATAAAGTCGGCGTCGATGCCAACTACAAGCGCCTCACCACGCTACTCCTGGAAGGCGCGGCGCAAGGCACGTTCTTCGCCGCGATGGCCTCGCATGATCCCTTCATGGTCGCGCACGCTCAGGCCGAGGTCGCGCGGCTCCATCTCGCGCAGCACCGCTATGAATTTCAGATGATTTACGGGATTCGCCGCGACTTGCAGCAGCAGGTCCGCAATGCCGGCCACACCTTGCAGGTCTACGTGCCCTTCGGCACCGACTGGTGCCCCTATTTCATGCGCCGTCTCTCCGAGCGCCCGGCCAATTGCTGGTTTGTCTTGCGCAGCCTCGTCGCCGAATCCGGCCACGGCTCACGCCAAGCCGCCGCGTGATCTCCGCGCGCAACTGCAAATGTGCCATTCAGGGAACGGCGCTTTCTTCGGTGCGAAAAGACGCGACTCAATCGATGAGGTCGAAATCCACGATGCGGTTCGGCGCTTTGTTACCCGCCCCGTCGATAGCCTGCACCACGAGCCGGTAACTTCCCGGTGGCAGATCGCTCACCTTCACCAACAGCCCCATGGGAATCACGGGATTGCCCTTCTGGATGAAATCGTCCGCCCTCACTGTGCCGGTGAAGAAAACTTCCTTATTGGAAGCGCGTTCGAGGATGTGATACCCGATGCCCACTTGCGGCGGTTTATCCGAGGTCAGCAGCGGCTCGTAAATCTCCGTGTACAGAATCACGCTGTCGGATTTCTTGAACCGGTTACTGGCCGAGGGCACCACTTGCAGACCTTTCACCACCAGCGGCGTGCGGTCCTCGAGCAAAATGGCATCCAGCCCGGTGGGAATATCCGACAGCCGCGTGGCCGAGTTCGTCAGCGCCACCCCGCCCAGGCTGAAGTGTTTGCCGTCGTAGCCATCGATCTGCAAGGGAGATTCGAACTTGCCGAAATTGTCGCCGCCCGCGCTCACCACCACGGTCAGCTTGTATGTACCCGGCGCGGCGTCAAACTGGTTTTGGTAGTCGTACGGCGCTTTCTTGAACTCCTTCATCTCGTCTTTTTCAAAGTCCAGATTCACCGTGTCGCTGAACTTGGCCCCAATCGTTCCGTCCGGCCGATAGGCAATGCCCAGCACATTCAAGTTGGCGTGATATTTTCCCTTTTCCTTGTTGAACTGCAGCGCATTCGAGGGAATCTCCATCGCCAGATTCACCCGTGCCACCTCGGGCGCGGTGTAGAAATAAGGCGTCTGCATCGCTGCCTGAATCGAGCCGGCTTGTGTCCCCATAGCATGCTGTTCGAGCTGCTTCTCGAGCGGCTTGCCTTCCAGCGGGTTCACCGTTTTCGTGTTGCAATACCCGCTGCGCGACCTCACCTTCAGCCCCCCGTGATTCAGTTTGACCTTCAGCGTGTGGCAGCTTCCCTCCGCCGACTCCCGAGGAACGTATCCGAGAATGTAAAATTCGTTCTTCTCCCGCCCGATACGCTGCAAGCCTCCCAGCAGATCATTGGTATTGAAAATGGTGAATCCGCCGGTGCCTTCCGCGAGCGCCGCGAGAATCTGCTGATTCGTCGCTACCGATTCCGGGAACTTCGGCACGATGGTTCTCGGCTGATTGTAGGGCGAGTTGTAACTGTTGACGGGTATCCCACCAGGCCGGCCACCTCCACCGCCGGTGCCTCCACCGCCGCCTTTACCTCCACCGCCGGTCCCTCCGCCGCCTGTGCCGCCGCCCTTGCCTCCGCCGCCACCTCCACCCGGCCCGCCTCCAGTGCCACCACCTCCGCCACCGGGTCGGCCTCCGCCTCCTCCACCGGGCCGGCCTCCGCCTCCTCCACCACCGGGTCGTTGTGGCTCCAGCATGGCGCTCGGGGAAAAGGACGCGAGCACCACGTGCGGTCGAGCCGAAGCAGCCGGCGCGTTCTTGCGCTGCGCGACAGCGCGCACCGCGCCTCCAGCGGGGTTTTTCATCGCACTTCCCGCACCGCCCGGTGCAGGGGCCACCAGGCCGCGCGTATCCAGCGCATAGACCGCCACGTTGGCCTTGTTGCAGGCGTCAATCGTCGCCGTCAGTTCCGATTCGCGCTCGGCCGTCAGCGGAAAACCCGCGGAGAAGAGCACCATCATCTTGCGCCCCGGAACGGCTCGCAAATTTTTCGCCAGGCTGCGCACCGCCAGCAGCATGGTGCGCGCTCCGTAATCCGCTTCCGCGCTGGTGATCGAGGAAAGCCCGGTGGAAGCCACCGTCACCGGCGTTGGTGCCGGGGCGTTCGAATCGATGCTCGAGCCCTTCAGACCGCTCACCGCCGCGCGCAAGAGCTCCGCGTTGGCGGTAAAGTTCTGCACCATCCGCAGGCTGCCGCCGAAGTCCACCACGGCCATCAAATTATTCGCACCGCCATTGGCTTCCACGAATTTTGCCGCTGCGCTGCGCGCCTGAATCTGATCCGGCGCCTGCATCGAGGAGTCGTCGAAGAACAAAATCATGTAGTGCTTCTGGCCATTCGCTTGGATCACCGTATCGGCGCCGAACGAGAAGTTCGCTACCTGTTGTTCCTTGTTGTCTTCGTAAACCTTGAAATCACCCTGCTTCAGGTCGTGAACGTAGTTCCCTTTCTTGTCCGTAACCACCGCATCCACGAGCACCAGCTTCGATTCCGTTTTGATCACCGGACCCGTGACCTGCGGGCTTGCCGCGGGCGGCATCGGAGTAGCGGCCGCCGGCGCACCCTGCCCCCGCACCGCGACAGGAAGCCAACAGAGGCATGTAGCCATCAGCCCCGCGAGCAGGCAGCTTAAAAAGCGCGATCCGTTTTTTTTCGTCCTCACATGCTCCCCCATTCCAAAACTTCGCCGATCTTGCTAATACGGAATAACCACGGAGCCGTTCCGCGCCGCCATCCGCGCACTCTCGGCATCGCGCACCACCTGGCGCACCAGATACGTTCCGGGCTTTACGTCGAAACTGGATTTGACGGTGATCCCCGAATGGCTCAGGCGGTCGTAGGTCGCATCCAACAAGCGCATTTCCACGATCTTTTCTCCGCCGGTGACAAAATTGCCATTCTCGTCGAAAATCGCCGTCGCCACCGTCACGTCGTTGCGGTTGCGCCCGTCCGCCTTGCGAAAGCGCAGGCCCTTCAGGTCCAGGTGCGTCAGCACCGCCAGCCGCGCCTGCGTGCTGTCCTTCATGAAAAACTGCGTGTGCAATTCCGCCGGCAAGTCCTTGATTTCTTCCTGGGAATAGAGCGCTTCGAGCACTTCTTGCTTGGCGGCCTCCGCGGGGTCGGCCACCGTGCGCGGCGCAAAGTATCCGCGCCTGGCCTGCACACTGTATTTCAGCTTGTTCGCGAGCTTCACCTCTAGGGTGTGATAGCGCCCGTCGATCTTCAGGTTCTGCGGAGAGAAGCCCAGCACGTAAGCAAGCGCGGGGGCTGCCACGGCTTCGCGCATACCTTCGTCCACGTCGTTGCGGTTATGAAAAAACGTTCCCCCCGTGCTTTCCGCGAGTTGCCCCAGCACTTCGGAATTGGCGGACTGCGACGCCACGCGATAGGAAGTCTTGTACCCCACGGTTCGCAGCGAATCTCGCGCCGGGCTGGCGATGTCGCCCAGCAAATCCGGCGTGTACAGTCCGCGCGCGTCGATGGTGTTGATGACGATCCCCGCGCGCAATGCGCGATCGATGATGCCGCTGGTCTCCAGTTGCAGCGTCGAAGGAATGAATCCCGGCGAAACGAAAACCATCACCCGTTGTCCCGGCATCGCGGCCAGCCGCCTCATACTCTCTTCCAGATGCCGGTAGGCGTACTCCGTCTCCAAGTCTCCCGCATTCACGGCCCGGATCGCCGCCGAACTCGCCAGTGCCTGCGCGGAACTGCGTTGCCGCGTGTCCCCATTGAACGCGCATTGCAACGCATCTTCCGCGGCCACGGCCAGCGCTTGCGTATCGTTTTGGTTCACGATTAAATCGGCCTGGTAGTAGTTCACGTCCGGGCAATCATGCACCCCGGCTCCCCCGACGGGCCGCGGCAGGATACCCAGCAGCGCCTTCTTCAGAAGCTCGTGATCGTCGGTGAACTCCTGCGTGAGCTGCCCCGACGTTGTATAAATGCCCACGCGGTCCGAAGGCGCCAGCGCACCGAAAAATCGCGTGGCGGCATCGCGCACGAACGTCGTGTCTTCCATCGCCATGTGCCCATCGTCGAATACCAGCGCAACGAATCTCTGCGGCAGCGCCAGCCGCGCCGCGGCAACCTTCTCGCTCTCCGCTGCGGCGCCAGCCGTGCCCCCCGCCGCCTCGATGGGCGGCGCCACGTGACTAGCCGGCGTTTCCACGCTGAACGACGAAAGCACCTGCGCCTTGCGATTGTCCAAAAGAAGGAAGTCTTCCTTGCGCAGGTTCGATACCACCTTTCCCTGCGCATCGCGCACCACCACGCGCGCCAGCACCAGGTTCACCCGCACTCTAAATGTCGCGGGATTATCGCGCGTCGCCACTTCCTCTTGCCCCGCGGAGGCGGGCGCTTGCGGCGGAGCGCTGGCCGTCTCACTCTTTACGGGCGTGTTCTGGGTGGGTGTTTCCTGGGTGGGCGGCGCTTGTGCGCGTGCGGTCTGGCACCAGAGCAAGAGCACAGCAGGAATAGCTAACGCGAAAGCTCGCCGTGAAATCGGGAGCTGGTGAGGCATGGGTTCCCTTCTTCGGCCGCCATCCGCGGGCACCACCGGCCTCGAGCTTCACCGGCTTCCGGGATGATTCCT
>JAYVMO010000298.1:0-5989 GCA_043758915.1 Acidobacteriota bacterium
GGCAATACTGGGCGGGGCAAGTCCCGCCCCTGCAAAAACTTCTTGATGAAAGCCGGGTTACATCTTGCGCGCCCGGCGGAACGAAGATAGCGCAAAAAATAAGAATAGCAGAGCAAGGGCGACAGCGACGGCGATAAGCCAGTGAGCGACATCGCGGGTCCAGGCGCGGTACGCACCGTTGAGCCAGACGACGGCGAGAACCGCGAAGAGCGCGCCGATCACTTCGTAAAAGAGCTGCTTGAGCACGCGCCACAGGCGGCGGAATCCGCGCTGGCTCGCGGGAGCGGTGGGTGCAGTTGCGGCCATGGACATGGCAGAAGTTTAGCGCAAAAAAGGGGAGGATGCGGGGGCGCGGGAGGTGTCGGCGCAGTTGATGCTATAGAGATAGGAGAAGTTTGACGCGAAAGACAAAAGGATGGAGGGGAGCGGTGAGGGCGGCTGCGGAGAGGAGAACAGATTCGTGCAAACGCGCGGTGGCTGGCTGCGGCGCGAGGTTGCGACGGGCCGTGACTTCTCACCGATAAGCACCTGGAAATGCGCCAAACGGGCGAGTTTTGCGCGGGATCACCTGAACAAAGGTACTGTGAACAGATTGGAGACAACAGCGAGAAGGTGTCCTTGTATCCCAGGGAACGTGGGCCTAGAATGGCGAAATGAGGTAGGGGAGAAGCCGCCTTGCAACTCGACGATCACCTGAAAAACTTGCTCCGTGAATTGGGGCATGCCATCAACGACACAGTGTCCGACTCGGATCGCATCACCGGCGCAATCGCCGGAGTGCGCGCGCATGGTTACGACATCGTGCTGAAGCTGGACGCCACGATTGGGCTGGCGAAACGCGACGCAGCAGCCGCCGAAGCGGAGAGACTCACCACGCAGGACCGGCGCTTCCTGGAGTCGCTGCGCATCCAGGTGGATCAGGAATCGTTCGGGGAAGCGAGCAACAAGAAGCCGGAGGCACGGCTGGCCATGACTCCGCAAGACTTGCGGTTTTTGAAATCCTTGCGAATTACCACGGAAGAAAGCGAATGAAGACCTACTGCAAAGTTATGGGTTCGGGCTTTGTGGCGCTGCTGCTGGCGGGGCTATCGTGTTCGTCCGCGAGAGCGCAAAGTCCAGCGACGGTGATCCCCGTGGTGGTGGATACGGCGTTGCCGATTATCGTGAAAGCGGTGAAGCCGAAGCCGACCGGGCTGACGAAATTCGAAGGCTTGGTGATGCATGCCAACACGGCGCAGATCACCGTGCGGGCCAAAGGAAACGATATGGCCGTGCTGACGTTTTCGCTTTCGCAGGCTGCCGCGGCCAAGATGCAGCGGATCGTGGACAAGGGCGGCTACCAGTACGGCGACAAAGTGACCATCTTCTACGATCCGGCAACGAAGCAGGCCATCAAATTCAAAGGGAAGCCTTCCAAGCCGCTCTGATTTTCCGGGCGCTGCCGTGATTCGCCTGCCTGCCGTAGCTGGGCGATTTTATCCTTCCGATCCAGTTGAACTCACTTCCGCAATTCGAAAATACAGCGAGAGAGAAGCGAACTCCGCGCTTGTTAGCGTGCGGGCGTGCCTCGTGCCGCACGCGGGATACGTGTATTCGGGGCATGTCGCGGGAGCGGTGTATTCGCGCATCGCGCTGCCGAAGAAGGTTTTGATTCTCGGCGTGCGGCATTTTCCGCGCGGGGAGCAGGCGGCGATTCTTTCGAAGGGCGCGTGGCGCACGCCACTGGGGGACGCACCAATCGACACGGCGCTGGCGGAGAGGCTGCGCGCGGCTTGCCCGTTGCTGCGGGAAGACAGTGTGGCACACAGCGGGGAACACTCGCTGGAAGTGCAATTGCCGTTTTTGCAGGTGCTCGATGCGGGATTTTCGTTTGTGCCGGTGGCGCTGGGGACGGTGAGGTTCGAAGAGCTGGTGCGTGTGGGGGAAGCGATCGCGAGTGTGCTTGCGGCTTCCCTCGAGGATGTGCTGCTGCTGACGACATCAGATTTGAACCACTATGAGGATGACGCGACAACGCGAGCGAAAGACCAGAAGGCCATCGAGAAGCTGCTGGCGCTGGATGCGCGCGGATTGTACGACGCCTGCCGGAAGGAAGGGATTTCCATGTGCGGGCTGGGGCCGGCGGTGGCGATGTTGACGGCGGTGAAGTTGCTTGGCGCGAAACACGCGGAGCTGGTGCGCTATGCGACTTCGGGGGACGTGTCTGGAGAGCGCGATGCGGTGGTGGGCTATGCGGGGATGATTTTTTCGTAGCTGTAGAGACATGCCTGAAAAATTCGAAGACCAGCGGGTGGGGCAGACGAAGGGCGTTGTTTGTGCATGGCTACCGAGGGCGGGGCAAGCCCCGCCCCTATGAGTTGAGGGCGAAACAAAGCGGCTCCGCCCGTCGGAGCCGCTGATTTCGCTGGCCGAAGTAGCCCTTAGTGTTTAGTGCGGATGCCCAGAAGGAGCGGGCGGATGAGACGCCGGTGCCGATGAGTAGCGCGGCGGCGATGAGGCGCGCGGTGCCGATGAGTAGCGCGGTGCCGATGAGTAGCGCGGCGGCGATACGGTGCGAGAAGCTTCTCCGCCGGAATATCCTCCGCGGGCGCTGCTGCTGGAACTCGGCGGCCGTGGCGGCGTGATGCTGCGTGGGGGAGCGGGCGGAATAGAAGCACGTGCCATGGCGGACGCCGGAGGCGGAGTAGCTGCGGTGCGTACGGTGGCCACGGTTGACGGTGTGCTGCCGTTTACATTTTGTGCCGGAGTGATGGCGTGCTCATTCGCGCGCCCATTCACTACGGCCTTGGCGGGCTGTCCGTCTTCCTTGCGCACTTCCGAGGCGTTCGCCGGTGAAGCGGGCGCGGGATTGGAATCGACGAAGCGATGTTCGCGTGGATCGTAGGTAATGGTGGAGCCCGGACCCGAGCTGCCCGCGCCAATGCGCTCGCCGGTGTTGCTCACGACAACCGCGCGCGTGGCGCGTACGGGTGGTGCACTCGAACGAACCGCGTCATTGCCGAATGCTTCGCGTGGGGGTTTCTTAACAATTTTCCACGCCCTACCCTCTGCAACAGGAATGCGCGCCGACATTTCGCCGCCTTTAACGGGCACCACGCCTTGCGCCAGATTGATGGGAGTCCTGCCGTGGGCGTCGAGGGGGTGAACTGGAACGACGCCGAGAAGGCCGGCCTTAGAGCGAACCCACGTGGCCGTTGCCGGACGCCAGTTGACGAATCCGCCGTATCCGAATCCGCCGGGAACCCAGAGCCAGCCGAACGCGGGTTGGAAAATCCAACTGCCAAAGTGGTAGGGCAGCCAGCCCCACGGCTGGTAGCCGATAAAGGACCAGCCAAACGAGGGATCCTGGAACCAACCGCCGTTATCGAACGGCGACCAGCCGAAGCCGACACCGTAAGGCCGCCAACAGTTGCCGTAACCGGAGATGGGAAACCAGGAGCCGTAAGTGTAGAGGTCCGCAAAGCCCGAGCTGTAGTACGGCGAACTGGTGTACTGGAGAGCAGCGTTCGTCGCGGTGACCACGCTGTCGACCCGGCCAGAGACCCAGCGGTCGAAATCATCGTCGTTCGGGAGGCGGGCGACGTCAATGGCCTCGTTGCCGGCTTGCATGGAAAGCGACTGGCCCTTCGCCACTGGAGTGGTAACGCCGTTGTGAATGACGTTGATGCGGCCCTTGAGGGTATCGACGGAGCTTCCGTTGTCCGCGTTGTCCACGCGGAAACTGGAGCGGGAGCCGGCCACGGCGGTAAAGTCCCCGCCGGTGACGCTGAAGTAGTCTTCACTAGCGGGATTTACATAGAACGAAGCGGTGCCTTGGCGCAGGACGAGGCGCGTCGTGCGGCCGCCATTTTCGAGCGTGAGATCGTAAAACTCGAGCACGGTATTTTCGTTCAGGAAGGCCATCGAGCCGTTCTCGAATTCGACTTCGGCGCGGCCGTTGCCGGTGGAGAGCACGTAGCCCTGACGGATGGGAAGGTTAAGAACAGCTTCCTCCCATGCGGCGTTTTGGTCGGCGAGGGCGTGGCCATGCGTCGCGCGCGTGAAGCGCACGTCTCCTTGCACCAGGCTGAGGCGAATGATACGGGCGTGGCTGGAATCGGCGGCGGCGGGATGGACGCCGGCGAAGAGCACGCTAGAAAGAATGAGAAGCACATTACGAAATAAAAGGCCGGTTTTCATAGGCACCCCCCTCACGGGGAAGCGGAAAATTACGCTAAGACTAGACGTTGCGCGGGGGACATAGGTGGCGCAGCTTGAGACACTTTCATGGTCTCGCCAGGGGTGGCAGGCGTCAAGAGTTACTTACGTGTGCAGGGAACGAAGAGCTGTATGGAAAATGGAGTGCAAGAGTGCATTCGAGAGACCGATGACACCTAGAGAAAATTTTGTTGCTTAGTTTCTTGACACCGCGAAAGTGAAAGGCTAGTTTCGCAGGGGGGACGTCCGAGAAGCGACCGCGCGTGTCCTGACGTCCATGGTCCTTTCCATAGTGTGCCGAAGAAGCAAGTGGGATAGGCTCACGATCGTGGAGCAGTGGAGTCCTATAAATTATTTTTGGTGACCGCGGAGCGGTCAGCTACCTGGGGGGAGTTATGCGAGGCATCTTTCGTTTAGCTGTCGGCGTTGTATTGCTGGTAGGAACTTTGGGGGGCGCGCGCGCCTACGGGCAAGGCGGTGCGACGGGCGCGATCAGCGGCACGGTGGTGGACACCAGCGGGGGAGCCGTGGCCAATGCCGAAGTCCAGATCATCGATCCGCGCACGGAGGCAGTGGTGCGCAAAGTTTCCACCAACGCGGATGGCGCGTTCATCGTCACGCTGCTGCCGCCCGCCAGCTACTATTTGGTGGTGAACAAGTCTGGGTTTGCGGAAGCCAAGGCCGAGGGCGTTGAAGTCCACGTGACGGAAACCACCAGTCTGACGATCTCGATCAAACCCGGTGCGGTGACGGAAAAGGTGGAGATTTCCGCTCAGGTGACGAGCGTGGAGACCACCAATGCCACCACCGGCCAGTCCATCGGCACATCCACAATTCGCGAGCTTCCGCTGGCCACGCAGAACTACCAGCAATTGCTGACGCTCTCGACTGGCGCTCAAGGAGAACTGAACTCCGCGGCACAACTCGGCCGGGGCACCGTGAAACTGTTCGTGAACGGACAGCGCGAGGACAACAATAACTTCCTGATCGAGGGGATCAGCGCCACGGACTACAACGTGGCGCAAGCCACCTATGTTCCGTTGCCGAATCCCGACGTGATCCAGGAGTTCAAGGTGCAGACGTCACTGTATGACGCCAGCCAGGGACGAGACGGCGGCGGAAATGTCAACGCCATCCTGAAAAGCGGCACGAAGACTCTGCACGGCGATGTTTATGAGTTTTTCCGCAATGACGTTCTGAACGCCAATGATTTCTTTCTGAACCTTGGCGGGCAGCCGCGTCCCCCCGTCAAGCAAAATATTTTTGGGGGCAGTCTCGGCGGGCCAGTCGGCACGGAAAAGTTCGGCTTTTTCTTCGTCAACTATCAAGGCACGCGGCAGCGCAGCGGACTCTCTCCCGGCACCTTCATCAGCACGAATATACCGGTGATTCCTAATGATCGCAGTGATACCTCGATTTCACAAACCTTTTTTGGAAACCCGAACACGCTGATTGATCCGGTGGTGAGCAAGCTGCTGAACTTCAAAAGCAACCAGTTCGGCGGAACCTCGAATGGTTTTCTGATACCGGGGAGCGGAGCATTCGCTTTCAGCCGCGCCGGGAAATATACCGACGACCAGTTCACCAGCAATTGGGACCGCGAGTTCCGTGGCGGCCAGGACAAGATTTCCGCGCGGTTCTTCTTTTCCGATTCGGAATCCTTTCTGCCCTTCGGCGGCGGCGACCTGCAAGAATCGCTGGGCAGCACGCTGGCCAGCAGCGTCAGCACCTCTTCGCTGAACTTCCCGTTAGACACTCCGGTTCACGCGCGCTTTTTCAACGCCACTGAGAC
>JAYVMO010000299.1:0-7235 GCA_043758915.1 Acidobacteriota bacterium
ACCGTCCTCGTCGGCGGCATCATTCCCCAGGCCGATATTCCCGCACTAAAGAAATCCGGCATCGCGGAAATCTTCCTCCCCGGCACCTCCACCCAAGACATCATCGACTTCATTCGCAAGCGCTTCGCCCACCGCTAGTCCGGCCCCCCGGCGCAGCCCTGCTGACTCTCATTTCTCACTGCGGAGCTGAATCGAACTGAACTATCCTTACCATTCCGAAGCGTCTCTGCGTCGCCTTGCCCTTGTAGGGGCGGGGCAAGCCCCGCCCGCCTCAACCTTGGCAACCAAAACAAATTCAGGGGATTTTGCTTGCAACTAGTGCCGCCCGCCGCTTGTGAGATATCCGCATTAGTTCGTATACTGTTGCGCCGGACATGCGCGCGCCGTTGTGACCGTACTCGCCGGCATGCCAGTATTCAATTTCTTCGTGAGGTTCGCGAGTGTCCGCTTCCGTACTCAAAACCAGCGTCAATGCCAAATCGCCCGAATTCGAGAAGAATACGCGGCGCGTGATCGATCTCCTGACCAAGATCAAGAATGAAGAAGAACAGATTCGCCAGGGTGGCGGCGCAAAGGCCATCGAATCGCAGCACAATAAAGGCCGCCTTACCGCTCGCGAGCGCATCGCGAAACTGGCCGATCCCGGATCACAGTTTTTCGAGCTGAGCGTTTTTGCCGCATACGAAATGTACGAGGAATGGGGCGGTGCGCCCTCCGCGGGCACCGTTACCGGCCTCGCGCGTGTTTGCGGGCGGACTTTCATGATTATCGCCAATGACGCGACCGTGAAGGCCGGCGCGTTTTTCCCCATGACCGCCAAGAAAGTGATTCGCGCGCAGAATATCGCCATCGAAAATCACATCCCCACGATTTATCTGGTCGACTCCGCCGGTGTTTTCCTTCCGCTGCAGGAAGATGTTTTCCCGGACACCGACGATTTCGGCCGCGTCTTCCGCAACAATGCCGTGATGAGCGCCATGGGCATTCCGCAAATCACCGCCATCATGGGCATGTGCGTCGCCGGCGGCGCGTATCTGCCGGTGATGTGCGACCACATCTTGATGACCGAAGGCTCCGGACTATTTCTCGCCGGACCCGCGCTGGTGCAGGCCGCCATTGGGCAGAAAACTTCCGCCGAAGATCTCGGCGGCGCCAAAATGCACGCGCAAATCAGCGGCACCGTGGATTTTCGCGAACCCGATGACGACGCCTGCATCAAAAGAATCCGCGCCCTCGTGGACAAGATCGGTGCGCCGAATCCCTCGCCGTTCAGCCACACGCAATCGCGCGAGCCGCGCTATCCCGGCGAGGAAATCTACGGAATATTCTCCAGCGATCCCGGAAAACAATACGACATGCGCGAAATCATCGCGCGCATCGTGGATGCCAGCGAATTCGAGGAATATCGCGCGGAATATGGCGAGACGCTTCTCTGCGGTTACGCGCGCATCGGCGGATGGGCCGCGGGAATCGTGGCCAATCAAAAGAAGCACGTGCAGACGCAAACAAGCGGCTCCGATCAGAAGCGCATTGAATTCGGTGGCGTGATTTACACCGAATCCGCGGAGAAGGCTGCGCGCTTCATCATGGACTGCAATCAAAACCGCATTCCGCTAATTTTTCTGCACGACGTCAATGGCTTCATGGTCGGCAAGGACGCGGAGTGGAGCGGCATCATCCGCGCCGGCGCGAAAATGGTCAATGCCATGGCCAACAGCGTGGTGCCCAAGATTTCCGTAATTTGCGGCGGCAGCTTCGGCGCCGGAAATTACGCCATGTGCGGCAAGGCCTACGATCCGCGGTTTATGTTCGCTTGGCCCACGTCGCGTTTCGCGGTAATGAGCGGCGATGCTGCCGCAGGAACGCTCGCCGAAATCAAACTGAAGCAACTCGAACGCGCAGGAAAGAAAGTCGACGAAAAAGCAAAAAAAGAACTGATCGAGTCCGTAAAAGCGACCTTCGACCAGCAAAGCGATCCGCGCTACGCCGCCGCCCGCCTGTGGGTCGACGCCATCATCGACCCCGCCCACACCCGCGACGCGCTGATCACCGCCCTGGACGCCGCGGCCCTCAATCCCGAGATCCGCGAATTCAAGACCGGAGTGCTGCAAACATGACGAGGTCTAAAGTTGAAAGTTGAAAGTTAAAAGTCAAAAGTTAAAAGTTAAAAGACGAGAACAGATTCCGTTGTAGGTTAGCCATCCGCAAAAGCTTGAGGGCGCCTCGTGCAACGATTCACCGAATTGAAGGTCTGGCAACGAGGGCATGCCCTTGTGCTTACGATTTACCGGATGACAGTGGGATTTCCGATGGCCGAGCGATACGGCTTGATCTCGCAAATTCGACGCGCCGCACTATCCGTTCCCACAAATATTGCAGAAGGTTCAAAGCGCGTGGGGCGTCAGGAATATGCTCGATTCTTGAATATTGCCGAGGCTTCGCTTGTTGAAACAGAATACTTGCTTATGGTCAGCAGGGACTTGGGTTACATTACGCCCGCGATGGCAACTGCGGCGTTCAAAGATGTCGCGGATCTTGCCCGAATGCTACATGGGCTGCGCGAGAAGGTTGAATCATTGAAATGACCAGCACTCCCCCTCTTCCTCCGTTTCAACTTTCAACTTTTAACTTTCAACCTCTTCGCGACTCTGGAGAGCCGTGGAAACGATAAAGCTCATCGAATGTCCGCGCGACGCCTGGCAAGGCCTGCCGGACTTTATTCCGACGAAATACAAAACCGAGTACCTGAAAGAACTTGTACTCGCGGGGTTCAAACACATCGACGCAGTAAGTTTTGTTTCGCCGAAACATGTGAAGCAAATGGCGGACAGCGAAGACGTTATGTCCAAGCTCAACGCTTCCCTTCCCGATGACATTGCGCCGCCGGAGATCATCGGCATTGTCGTCAATGAAAAAGGATTAGAACGGGCGCTCGCAACGCCGGGTGTCACCACCATTGGCTACCCCTACTCGATCTCCGCGTACTTTCGCCGGGCGAATGCCAACATGACACGCGACGAATCGCGCGCGCTGGTCGAAACCCTCAAGAAGAAAACCGCCGCTGCGAACCGCGGCCTGGTCATTTACATTTCGATGGCGTTTGGCAATCCGTATGACGAGCCGTGGGGACCGGAACTTGTCGCCGACGCTCTCGAATGGCTGAAGGACATACGCGTTCACACCGTTTCGCTCGCGGACACCGTTGGCACCGCATCTCCGGAACTCGTCGGTAATTTGTATCGCGGTGTGAAAGATCACGTTGCAGGAATGGAATTGGGGGTGCATTTGCACAGCCGCCCTGAAAACGCAGAAGAGAAAATTCTCGCCGCCTACGAAGCCGGCTGCCGCCGGTTCGATTCCGCGCTGACCGGCCTCGGGGGCTGCCCCTTCGCTGGCGACAATCTCGTTGGTAACATCGCCACCGAAGATGTGCTGGCGGCTTTGCGCAAAGCTGGCGCCGATCCAGGCATCGATTCTTCGCGGCTCAGTAAAGTCCTGCAATTGGCCAACGAGGTTCGCGCGAAGTATGCGCACGCGCCGCTGGTGAATTAGAATCAGTTCGCCGCTAACAGCGTAAATTGTAGGGGCGCAGCATGCTGCGCCCCTACTGGAGCAAACGTTGTGCTATGAACGGAACCGAGCAGCAGCCAAGTACTGCTGCGAACCCGATTGCTTTCTCCGAACGATGGAAGGCTAGGAGAATTTTCCATGCCCGAAACACTGCTTGTGGAACAAAGCGGCGCGATTGCGAAGATCACGCTAAACCGCCCGGACAAACGCAACGCGCTCTCGCCGCTCATGATCGCGGAACTGCAGTGCGCGCTGGACGACATCGAGAAAAGCAAAGCGCGCGTGGTCATCCTCACCGGCGCCGGAAAAGCATTCTGCGCTGGCATGGACCTGGAAACGCTGGCAGCCATCGCCACGCAGACCCTGCATGAAAATCAGGAAGATTCTCGCCGCATGGCGAAGATGTTCCGCCGTATATGGAGCTACAGCAAACCGATGATCGCCGCGGTGAATGGCGCGGCGCTCGCCGGCGGTTGCGGCATTGCCACGCTTTGCGACTTCACGCTGGCGGCGCCGGAAGCCAAATTTGGCTACACGGAAGTTAAAATTGGATTTCTTCCCGCCATCGTTTCGGTATTCTTGACGCGGCAAATCGGAGAAAAACGGGCGCGCGATTTGTTGCTCACTGGCCGAATCGTGGCCGCCGAAGAAGCGAAAGAGTTCGGTCTGGTCACCGAGATTGTTCCTGCCGAAAAACTGATGGAGCGCGCGCAGGAACGGGCGGACACGCTGATCGCGGCCAGCCCCGGCAGCGTGATGCGCGCCAAGCGCCTGCTCACTTCCGCCGCGGCTGCCGGCATCGATCGCGATCTCGAGCGCGCCATTCTGGAGAATGCGCGCATCCGCTGCACGCCGGACTTCAAGGAAGGGCTGGCGTCCTTCCTCGAAAAGCGCAAGCCGGTGTGGCAGGGAGAAGAGAGCGATTAGCGCCAGCCGTTTCTCCGGCCATACAATGCGCAAGAATTCGCGGGAGCAGGAATGATCGAATTTTGCGATGCGACTGTGCGTGTGCGGTACGCAGAAACGGACCAGATGGGCGTGGTGTATCACGCCAATTATTTGGTGTGGTTCGAGGTGGGGCGCGTCGAGTTACTGCGCGCGCTGGGCGTCGAGTACAAGCGCATGGAACTGGAAGATGATTGCCACATCGTCGTCGCCGATGCCAAGTGCCGCTACCATGCCTCCGCCAAATATGACGAAGTATTGCGCATCCGCACGCGCATTGCGGAATCGCGCAATCGCATGATCAAGTTTTCCTACGAAGTGTCTCGAGACGCCGATGGCAAGTTGCTGGCCACGGGGGAAACCATGCACGTCATCTGCGGGAACAACGGGCGGCCGAAATTGCTGCCGGACAAATATCGCCGCGTGTTCGCCCAAATCGCCGTGCCTGAACCCGAACGGAGAACAGAATGAGTATTGCCCTGAGCGGCAACGATTTGACTTTTGCGCAACTCTACAGCGTGGCCCTGCGCGGCGAAAGCGTCTCGCTGGCATCTTCGGCGGTGGAACGGATGAACGCTTCGCGCGCCGTGGTGGACCGTCTGGTGGCCTCGGGGACGACCGCGTACGGAATCAACACGGGTTTCGGGAAGCTGGCGGCGGTGCGCATTTCAACGGAACAAGTGCGGCAGCTCCAGGTGAATCTGGTGCGTTCGCACGCTTGCGGCGTCGGCGCGCCGCTTAGCGAAGCGGAAACGCGGGCGATGCTGCTGCTGCGCGCCAATGCGCTGGCGAAAGGACTCAGCGGCATCCGCCCGAGCGTGGTGGAAACGCTTTGCGCGATGCTGAATGCCAAGGTGCATCCGGTGATTCCGTCGCAAGGATCCGTGGGAGCATCGGGTGACCTGGCGCCGCTGGCGCATCTCGCACAGGTGGTGATCGGCGAGGGCCGCGCGACGTACAAAGGTGAAAATCTCGCGGGCGGTGAAGCAATGAGGCGCGCGGGAATCAAGACCGTGGCGCTGGAAGCAAAGGAAGGACTTTCGCTACTGAATGGCACGCAGGGGATGCTCGCGCTGCTGAGCCTGGCGTTGTATGAAGCGGACATTCTGGCAGATACCGCGGATGTCGCCGCTTCCCTTTCGCTCGATGCGCTGCGCGGGAGTCCTGGGGCGTTTGATGCGCGCATTATGCACGCGCGGGCTTACCCTGGAGCGGCAACCACGGCGCGAAACGTGGCGCGCTTGAATGAAGGCAGCGAGATTCGCGAGTCGCATCGCTCACCGGAAAAAGATCTGCGGGTGCAGGACGCTTACAGTTTGCGATGCACGCCACAGGTGCATGGAGCAGTGCGCGATTCGCTGGCGCAGGCGCGGGAGATGGCGGCGGTGGAGTTGAACAGCGCGACGGACAATCCGCTGGTGTTTGTGCGCGACGCGAATAGCGGCGACATTATCAGCGGAGGAAATTTTCATGGGCAGCCGCTGGCGATGGCCGCGGACCAGGTGGCGATCGCCATTGCTACCCTGGGCGGAATCGTGGAACGCCGCATCGAGCAGATGACCAATCCGCTGACGAGCCTGCTACCGGCGTTTTTGACGCCGGAGCCAGGGCTGAATTCCGGATTCATGATTGCGCAAGTAACGGCGGCGGCTTTGACGAGCGAGAACAAGGCGCTGGCCACACCGCATTCGGTGGATTCGATTTCAACTTCGGGAAATCAGGAAGATTACGTCTCCATGGGGATGAGCGGGGCGCGGCGGCTGGAGCGCATGCTACAAAATTTGCGGTATACGATAGCGATCGAGCTGCTTTGTGCGTGCCAGGGGATCGATTTGCTGGCACCATTGCAGACCGGGACGCTAGCAAAGAAGGCGTACGAGGCCGTGCGGGCGAAGTCGGTTAAGCTGACGGAAGACCGGCCTCTGGCGGCGGAGATTGAAGCAGTTTCAGGGCTCGTGAGCGAAGGCACGATTTCGGCAATCTTGCGGTAATGGGCGTATGACCCAACAATCCGATCTGCAGAAATGACAACGCAGAGGCGCAGAGTACGCTGAGATTCGCAGAGAAGAGTGGTTTGGCGCTAGTTAACCATAACACCCCCTACCCCCCCATGTTTTTCATAAGTGTTCATTCTAGAAGAGTTAAAGTCTTTTGTTTTGATACACTTTTACAGGTGTTGATTCTACAAGAGTTACGGGATTATTTTTCGTATCTGCGCATTCTAAAGGACTTATGGAGTTATTTGCTGCGAAATGGTGCAACGGGTGGTGGTGGTGGTGGCCGGGTCGGGCTGAAAAAGAAAAAGCGGCAGCAAGGCTGCCGCACTCCAAACGTTCGGGCACAATCACCTACATGCAATGGTAGCAGATTTATATAATAATTCAAGAGGGATTTTCAGATATAGAAAATTGGATTACTACGGCAGGGATGGCGGGAAGGCACACAGACTGAAGTCTGTGCTACCGGGCCTGGGATGCGAGGAAGATGGCAGGCGTAAAGTGGATGGCGAGGCACATCCTATATTTTGGGATGAGGGACGGAGAGCGGAGAGGCGGGGGCTTGCCGGAGGGAGTTTAGAGGATGACGCCGAGGCTGGAGACAAAACGAATGGTGCTGCGGCCGCTGGAGTTGGCGGATGCGGAACAGATTCAGAAAGTGTTTCCGCAATGGGAGATTGTGAAACACCTGGCGAACAAAGTGCCGTGGCCATATCCGGCGGA
>JAYVMO010000300.1:0-7876 GCA_043758915.1 Acidobacteriota bacterium
GGCATCCCGCTCGAAAAAGTCTCCACCTCCATGACCATCAATTCCACCGCCGCGATTCTCCTGTGCCTCTACGTCGCCGTCGCGAAAAAACAGGGCGCCAGCCTCGCAAAACTTTCCGGCACCGTGCAGAACGACATTCTCAAGGAATACATCGCCCGCGGCACGTACATCTATCCCGTGCGTCCGGCAATGCGCATCGTCACCGACATCTTCGCCTGGTGCCGCGAGCATCTTCCCAAGTGGAACACCATCTCCATCTCCGGCTACCACATCCGCGAAGCCGGCTCGACCGCCATCCAGGAAGTCGCCTTCACCCTCGCCGACGGCATCGCTTACGTCCAGGCCGCGCTCGATGCCGGCCTCACCGTCGACGAGTTCGCGCCGCAACTTTCCTTCTTCTTCAACGCGCACAACGATCTGCTCGAAGAAATCGCCAAGTACCGCGCCGCGCGACGCCTGTGGGCCAAAATCATGCGCGAACGCTTTGCCGCCAAGGACGCGCGGTCACTTCTCCTCCGCTTCCACGCGCAAACCGCCGGCTCCTCGCTCACCGCGCAGCAGCCGGAAAACAACATCATCCGCGTGGCCATTCAAGCTCTCGCCGCCGTTCTCGGCGGCTGCCAATCGCTCCACACCAATTCCCTCGATGAAGCCCTCGCGCTCCCCACCGAGGACGCCGCGCTCATCGCTCTTCGCACGCAGCAAGTCATCGCCCACGAAACCGGTGTGACCAACACCATCGACCCGGTCGCCGGCTCCTACGCCATCGAACACCTCACCAATGAAATCGAAACCGGCGCTCTCGCCTACATCGAAAAAATCGACGCCATGGGAGGCTCTTTGGGAGGCCCTTCAGGAGGAATGTTGCGCGCCATCGAGAGCGGTTTCGTCCAGGGCGAAATCCAGAAAGCCGCCTACGAATTCCAGCGCGCCATCGAGAAAAAAGATCAAATCGTCGTCGGCGTGAATGACTTCATCGCGGAAGAAGAGCGCAGCATTCCCACGCTCCGAATCGACGCCGAAATCGAACGCTCCCAAATCGCCCGCCTCCAGGCCCTTCGCGCCAAGCGCGATTCCGCTCGCGCCAAGTCCGCCCTCAGTGAACTCGAGCGCCGCGCCGCCACCACCGAAAATTTGCTCCCCGCCATCCTCGCCGCCGTGGAATCCTACGCCACCGTCGGCGAAATCTCCGACGCCCTCCGCCGCGTCTTCGGCGAATACCAGGAATCTGTCGTCATCTAAGCTTGCGAGGTTTGCATGTTTGAAATTGTCCTTCTCATCGTGGCCACCAGCGGAATTGCCGCGCTTGCTCGCACGCGCGGAGGCCAACCTTGGCTTTGGGGCATGCTTATGGTCGCGGGCTATGTCATCGTTCCTGGTATCGTTTCGTTCTTTGCCGTTGTTTTTGGCGCCGACCCAAACAACATCAAGGTTAACGCTCAGCTTTGGTTTTATGTTTCTGCCATTACCTGGGTGGCGGTCCTCTTCTTCTGTGCGCGTTTTGTTCTTGGCCGCGGCTATGCCCAGCCGGGCGGGATGTGGTCTTGCCCGAATTGCAAGTATTTGAACAAAGAATACGCCGTCATCTGCGAAGCTTGTCAGCGTCCATACCGCCAACCCTTGCCCTTCATGTGAGGCCCGCTCCTTTCGCCTGGACCAAAACACAAGCTGCCGCTGCGCTCGCTCTGTAGTATTCTTTCGCTTCAGGAACCGGTATGAAGCTCATCCTCGCATCCGCCTCGCAGCGCCGCGCCGAAATCCTGCGCGACGCTGCGATTCCCTTTACCGTGCTCTCCTCCGCCATCGACGAAACACCTTTCCCTGGCGAATCGCCTCACGATTACGTTCAGCGGCTCGCCGGTGCCAAAGCCGAACTCGTTGCCGCGCGCGCCGTCGGCCCGGCCATCGTCATCGCCGCTGACACCGTGGTCACCCTCGATGGCCGCATCATCGGCAAGCCGCACTCGACGCAGGACGCCCGTCAATTGCTCGAAACACTCTCCAGCCGGACGCACTCCGTCATCACCGGCGTCACCCTCATCCGCCTCCCAGACGCCGAGCGCCGCACTTTCGTCGAAACCACCCACGTGCATTTCGCCGCGCTCTCCCCCGAGGAAATCACCCGCTACCTGGCCACCGAAGAGCCTTATGACAAAGCCGGCGCCTACGCCATCCAAGGCCGCGCCGGCCGCTACATCCCCCGCATCGAAGGCTGCTACTTCAACGTCGTCGGCCTGCCTCTCTCGCGCGTCACCCAGGCTCTCGCCGAACTCGGCTGGTCCGAAGACCAAGGCTGATCGAACGAACGATGGCCTCTGGAACTGCTTCACACCCTGCCAACCCTAAGTTCAGCTTATTGGTAGCACCAAAATAAAAAGGGCGGCCACACGGGCCGCCCCATCAAAATCTCCGCGAATTAAACTCTCCGCTTCTCGCGCTACTTCTTCTCTTCCGCCGTTTTATCGGCTGGCGGGGCCGTTTGTGACGGCGGCGTGTTCGAAGTTCCGGACATGCCATCCTTGAAGCTGCGGATGCCTTCCCCCAGCCCCTTCATCACTTCCGGAATCCGCCGTCCGCCGAAAAATATCAGCACGATGGCCAGGACGATCAGCCAGTGAAAAATACTAAATTCACCCATAACCAGCCTCCACGCGCCCCGTTATGGCGGCACGCTCCTTTAACCCTAGCGCAGTAATTCGCTCGCAGCAAGCCCAAGCCGCAGCCTGCACCTACAGGATAACACGCTCGTCCCCGGCCCGCCGCGTCACCCGCTCCCGGTCCAGGTATTCGAGCAGCGGAATGGCATATTTCCGCGAGATCCCCGCCAGTTCCTTGAAACCGGGCACCGAAATTCGTTCGCCCTTAGCCTTCTTATACTTCGCCAGTTGCTCTCTCAGCTCCGCGAGAGCATTCCGGTGAAAAATCAGCTCCGGCGTCACCCGCACCAGGCTCTTCTCTCGCAGCAAAATCTGCAGCAGCTTTTCCGCGCGCCTGGCCTCCACCGCCAGCTTCGCCAGCACCTCTTTCACCGCTGGCACTGTCAGCCCCGCCGTTGCAAACGCCGCTTCGATCTCTTGTTTGGCCTTCGCTTCCTCCGGATGCAGTGAAATCTCCGACCCCGCTCGCTTCACCAGCTCGCCCCGCACATCCAGCTTTTTCTGCGCCGCCAGCTCTTCCAGCGCCGCGCGAAACGTCTCCGTCCTCACGCGCCTTCCCAAACTCGCGCGCAACTCCTCTCGCGCCATTCCCGGCAGCAGCGGATTTTCCTTTTGAAAGCGTTCCACCCTTTCGACAATTTTCTTTCGCACCTCTTCGAACGTCTTTCCCGAAACCAAGACCAGCGGCTCCGCCGCGACAACTTTCACGCGCCCTGCGGTGACAAGTTTCTGCGCCGCGTCTCGAATCTCTTCTCCTAGCCAGCCCGTGCGCGCCACCATTTCTTCGAATCCCAGCCCCAGCAACGCGCGCTCCGTCATCGCCGCAAGAATCTCTTCCCGTTGCCCGCTCTCCAGCGTCTCGAGAAAAGCCGTGCGCCCCGTATCCCGCTGCAATGCCCGCCGCGCCAGCGGGTCCAGCACCGCTCCTCCGCCGATGGTGATCACCGGCGAGAATTGCCGCACGATAAACCGGTCTCCCGGCAACACCAGCACCTCTTCCTGCAATCGCAGTTGCGCCAGCGCGCTTTGCCCCGCCGCCAGCTCGTTCTGCCCATACAAAATAACTTCCGCAATGGTCTCCGCGGTTCCGGCGTGAAAATGCACCCGCGCCCGCTGCTTCATCTTGTGGGCCGAGGGCAAAAGCTCCAGCCGCGCATCGATTCGCCGCGTCACGCGAAATTTCCCCGGCGTGGCCAGCGACATCCCGCGCTTCACCGCCGTGTGCTCGATCCCCGCCAGATTCACCGCCGTCCGCTGACCCGCCACCGCGCGCTCCACTGCCATCCCGCCGGATTGCACACCTCGCACGCGCAGCTTCTCGCCCTTCGGAAACAGCTCCACTTCGCTTCCCGGCGCCACGCTCCCGGAAATCAGCGTTCCCGTCACCACCGTCCCGAATCCCTTCATGGCAAACGCGCGGTCAATCGGCAGCCGGAAGTAGCGCTCGGCATTCTTTCCGGTTACTTCCTTCGCGACAGCGCTCAGCGCCTTCCTCAAATCATCGAGTCCCGCGCCCGTCTTCGCGCTCACCGCAACAATCGGCGCACTTTCGAGAAACGTCCCGCGCAGGTACTCTTCCACATCCAGCCTCGCCAGCCCCAGCATGTCTTCATCCACTAAATCGCTCTTCGTCAGCGCCACCACTCCCCGCTGCACTCCCAGCAGGCGGCAAATATCGAAGTGCTCCCGCGTCTGCGGTTTGATCGACTCATCCGCCGCAATCACCAGCAGCACCACGTCGATCCCCGCCGCTCCCGCCAGCATGTTGCTTACGAACCGCTCGTGCCCCGGCACATCCACGAATCCGAATCGCACCCCATTTTCTTCCCGGAACGCGAACCCCAAATCGATGGTAATTCCGCGCCGCTTCTCCTCCGCCAGCCGGTCCGGATGCGTCCCCGTCAATGCTTCCACGAGCGCCGATTTCCCGTGGTCAATGTGCCCGGCAGTTCCAACGATGATGCTCTTGGATGCGGTGGAGATAATGGACGCAGTAGACATAGGGGAATGAAGAGCGCAAGCGAAACGCCGCTCTGCTTGGGATGCTACTGGACTGGGAACGGAACGGTCAAACCGCCAGGCAAGATCAATGCGACCATTCGGCGAAGCTCAATCTTGCGGAAACCCCCTCGCTTCTCTCAACTGGCTGGCCTGCCAAAGTTGACGCCAGTCGTGCGCCCTGACTCGTTTGCATGGAGTTTGGTCGACTATGCCGGTCCTGGTTACGAACTACTTCGCCGCTGCAATCTCGTCCACGATCGCTTGCGCCGCCGCCCGGGGATCCGCAGCCGCTAGGATCGGCCGCCCCACCACGATAAAATCCGCTCCCGCTCGAATGGCCTCCGCAGGTGTCGCCGTCCGTGCTTGGTCGTCTTTCTTCGCGGATGCCGTATCACTTTTAGGCCGCACACCCGGCGTCACAATCAGAAACTCGCCCCCGCAAGCTTTGCGTATCAATCGCGCTTCCTGCACGGACGCCACGACACCATCCACTCCCGCCTTTTTCGCCAGCCGCGCCAGTTTCACCACGCGCTGCTTCGGCGGCCCGCCAATCCCCACTTCCCGCATCGATTTCTGGTCCATGCTCGTCAGGATCGTCACCGCCAGCAGCCGCGGCCGGTCGGCGCCCATCGGCACACCCGCGCTGATCGCTTGCACAGCCGCCGCCAGCATCGCCGTGCCGCCCAGCGCATGCACGTTGATCAGTTGTACCCCGGTCATCGCCGCGGCGGACAACACCGCGCCAGCCACCGTGTTCGGTATGTCGTGGAATTTCAGATCGAGGAAAACGCCCGCTCCCAGCGCGGCGACTTCCTTCACCGCCGCTGGGCCTGCCGCGGTAAATAACTGATTCCCGATCTTGAACATCCCGACCAAATCGGAAACCTGCTTTGCGAATTTTACCGCCGAGGACAAGGAATCAAAATCGAGGGCTACGATCAGGCTGCTTCGTGGATGGGCGTCGAAGGTCACTTTCGTAGGCGACCCCCGCATCTCAGGGGTCAGTGTTTCCGCGGCAACTCCATTAATTCGAGCCGCACCTGGCTCACGCCCGAATGGATCAGACCGATCTTCCGGGCGACACGATAGGATACATCAATTTCTCGCCCCTCTTGATAAGGACCCCGGTCATTGATCCGTACCAGCTCAAACTTTCCGTTCCGGGGGTTAACGATCCTCACCCGCGACCCGAACGGCAGGTTCGGGTGTGCCGCCGTCAGAGCCTCGCAGTCAAACCGCTCCCCATTGGCGGTCTTCCGGCCATTGAACTCCGGACCATACCAGCTCGCATTGCCTACCCAAGCCTTAATCGGCTTCATCGGCTGGTTCAGGTTGGCTACCAGGGGGGCCTCCATCACCGGAGCGATCAGGAACATCAGCAGCATCCAGCGGAGTGCAGCCCAAGTCATGAAAAGTGGACGTCTCATAGTGTGTTCTTTATGCTACGCATATCCAAAAAAGTGTAGCGCAAAAACATCATTATGTCAACCATTTTCTGTAACAAATTTGTCTCTTATCTCTTTCATAGTAAACATCTTAGCTTCAAAAAACACTCGCTCCAACCCGGCCACAAGTCGCTGACTGACCCGAGGGTCAGCAAAGCTGGCCGTCCCGACCTGTACTGCCGAGGCTCCCACCGCCACATATTCAAGGACATCCTCGACCGTCTCGATGCCCCCAAGTCCGATGATTGGTGTCTTGACCGCCTTCCGCGCTTCCCAGACTAACCGGATCGTAATCGGCTTGATGGCTGGCCCGGACAGCCCTCCCGTCTGGTTCCCCAGCCGTGACTTTCCGGTTCGATAGTCCACCGCCATGGCTGGGTAGGTGTTCGCCACCGTTAGGGCATCCGCCCCTGCCCGCTCTGCCGCCTTGGCAAAAAGCCCAATGTCTGCAACCAGTGGCGAGAGCTTCACCCAAAGCGGCCTCCCGACCGCTGCCTTCCTTGCCGCCGCTACCACCTCCTCCACCAGCCCCGGATCGCTCCCAAACTGCATTCCTCCCTTCTTCACGTTAGGGCAGGAGATGTTCAGCTCATACCCGGCCAGACCCTCGGCATCCTCCAGGACCCGGATCACCTCGGCGTAATCCTCCAGGGTGTACCCGAAGACATTGGCAATAATCGCGGTGTCGTATTTTCGCAGTACCGGCAGTTTTTCCGCGACGAACGCCCGCACCCCCACGTTCTGCAGCCCCACGGCGTTCAACATCCCGGAGGCGGTCTCACAGAGCCGGGGCGCAGGGGCGCCTTCGATAGGTTCGCGGGAAAGTCCCTTTGTAACGAAGCCGCCGAGGCGGTTCAGGTCAACCAGGTGGGCAAACTCGAGGCCGTAGCCAAAAGTTCCGCTCGCAGCGAGAATAGGATTCCGCAGGCGCAACGCGCCGATTTGCACGCGGAGATCAACAGCGACTGCGGAAGTCACTTCGTGCAGAAGGATACCACGAAGCTGCTGGATGCACTTCAGAAAAACTGCGGCAGCAGATCACCGGGCGCGCACGTGCCAATCGAAAAATTAGCGCTTCGCTGCTTTCGCGTCGGCAGCAGGGGAGGACTTCCCGCTTGTATGATGCGCTGAAGGACGCGCCAGCGCCTCGGCCAGCACGCGTCCATCGCGCGGCGCGAGCGTAATCCCGCACAGCGAAGCCAGCGTTGGCGCAATGTCCGCTGGCGTAATCGCGCCGTGATATTCCCCCGGCTGAATCCCGTAGCCCATCAGCAGCACCGGCACATGCTGATCGTAATAGTAGGGCGACCCGTGCGTTGTCCCATACTGCCGCGCCTTTCCTGGCGTTGAATAGTCCCACAGCCAATACGGCTTCGGCACGATCAGCAGATCACCGCTCCGGGCCTTGAAAAAACTCGCCGCTTCCGCATTTCGCATGAGGCTCTTCGTCGCCGGCCGGTCGTCGAGTTCTTCCGCGCGATACACCCGCGCCACACCCGGGACACTTTGCATCGCGTCAATCACGGCGTGCATTGCCGCGGGGTCGGCCCTCAATTTGTCGTACGTCCCAGGGGAAAAATAAACATCGCTGCCTCCGACGTCCGCCACCGCAGGCTTCGTGTAATTAAACGTCTCCAGCGTCTTCTCGATTCTCTCTTTCACTTCTTCCACATTCAGCCACCCTGCGTCCACTCCGGTTTTCTGAAAATCCTCCGGAATCGGCGCGCCGCCGTGATCGGCGGTCAGCACCACCACGTAATTCCCCTTGCCCAC
>JAYVMO010000301.1:0-8983 GCA_043758915.1 Acidobacteriota bacterium
CCCATGCCTTCCATCCACTGCTCGGCCCGGCCATCGGGCGTGATGCGGTGAATGGTGCCGTCATTCCGGCAGGAGACATAGAGATTGCCTTCGCGGTCAACCGCCAGACCGCTGGGATTGATCAGCGAAGTGACGAAAGGCTTCACGCTGTAGTTCGCGGTAATTTTGTACAGCGAGACCGGAACGCGCTGCCCGCGCGGCCCGCTGAACGTGACGTAGATATTTCCATTCGCATCGACCGCCGGGTTCGCCACGGGATGCAGATTGTCCGCGATTTGCAGACCGATGTGCACCGGGTGCGGGGGGCTTTCCTGGCCCGCGTTCGCCACGCGGACAATGCCGCCGTTTGCGCCTTCCGGCACGCGCGCGATGATGCGGTTTTCGCTGCAGAGGGCCAGGCCGGCTTCCGCATCACCGAAGTGCACCACCGGACGTGACTGCGCGCGCGAGACGAACCCGCTGCCGTGGATGGAGATTTCGCCGCCCGGAATGGCGGCGGCAGGCGCGACTCTCTCAATGCGGGGAATGCCGTTTTTTTCTGCCGAGGTCCCGAAGCCGAATTTCATACGAGATTAAAGTGTAGCGCGAGACGCAGCAGAATTGCAGCATAGACGCCCGCCATCCAGTCATCCGCCATGATCCCCCAGCCCCCAGGAAGTTTTTCCAGCAGGCGAATCGGGTAGGGCTTCCAGATGTCGAATACGCGGAATAACACAAAGCCCGCCAGCAGGTATTTCCAGTTGAGCAAGCTCAGCGCCGAATACAGCGCGAAGACGGTGGCATCATCCGCCGGGAGCAAGTGCGTCGGCAGGCCCAGCGGCATGATGGCCAGCACCAGCGTTAAGTGCATGCCGGAGACCTCGTCGATCACTACATACTGCGGATCTTTGAGGCTCGCGTATTCGGCCACGCGCGAACTGCTCCATACTCCGATTAAACCGACAACGAGCAGCGCAGCCAGAGTCGGAATCAGGAGCAGCACGGGAAGATTGTGCCCTCTGAGCATCGGGACATCGAACCCTACGAAGCCATGAAAGAAGAGCACGCCAACGATGGTGATCAGGCTTACGGGGTGCGTTAGGATCGCAACAACGATTCCAACCAGCGATCCGAATGTACCCGGCGCTTTCGGCGCGTAGCCGACGCCAAGCGCGGTCGCGAGCGCCAGTGCGAGGCGCGGTTTCTTGCGCGACGCCCCAGCCGCCGGTGCGGTTTCATTACTGGGATTCATTGGACTCATCGAGATCGAGGATGATGGTCTTCCGGGCGCCTTCATCCATTTCGTCCTGGTCGAACACCGGATCGGAGACTGCATATTTTTCACTGGCCCAGTTTCCGAGGTCCCGTTGGCGGCAGCGCTCGCTGCAAAAGGGAAACTCCCCCTGGGCCGCGGAGTCCGTCGGAGTCTTGCAAATTGGACATTTGTGTTTCATGACAGCGAGCGTTCGGTTCGTCGTGACCATCAGAGCCGCCGCCATTTCAAAGGCGGATTGTTTCCGTTCAGCGGCCCGAAGCCCCGTGGCCGGGTATAGCTTAGCCCAAAACGCGGAGAGGCGCGCCAGTGGCAATGCGATAAAGCTTTTCGGCAGCCAGCGCGGGGGCGATTGACCGTTCCAGTTCGCTTGAGCGGGCGCTCGAGCGCGGGGAAATTTCCACTACGCGGCCGATGAGATCGTATGCGTCCGTTTTGGTGATCTCCACGCGGGCGGCGTCGCCGGTGGCTGCAACTTCGCCGGTGGGGAGTTCGATGTCGGTGAGATACAGCTTGCCGTCGATGTCCGGAGCCATACCTTCCAGTCGAGCTTCCCAGACGAGCGCGTGGTCCTTCGAAGGGCCTTCGATTAGCGCGGTGAACGTGTTGTCTGTCGATGCGTGGCGCGCTGCGCGAAAATACCTTTCGCGCAAATTCTCTCGCGAAATCTTTTTTTGAATGGCCATCAATCGATTGCGCCGGTAGGTGATAATCTCCACATCCACCTTCTCGTCCAGCGCATAGCTGCTGGCGTTGTCCACGTCGGAATATTCGAAAACGCCCATCCAATCCAGTTTGGCGCTGCGCACAAAGTCACACAGCTCGTCGAAGTCAGCCTCGCTCTCGCCGGGGAAGCCCACGATGAACGAGGTACGCAGCGAAACGCCGGGAATCGTCGCGCGAATTCGCTCCAGCAATTTCAGGAACGCGTCGCCGTGCGATCCGCGCTTCATGCGCGCTAGAACATTTCGGCTGGCGTGCTGCAGCGGCATGTCCATGTATTTCGCCAGCCGCGGATGCGTCGCCAGCGTATCCAGCAATTTCTGTGTCACGCGATTCGGGTAAGCATAGAGAAAGCGAACCCACAGCAGGTCTTCCACGTGCGCCAGGCGTTCCAGCAATTGGGCCAGGCCATCGCGCAGCCCGAGGTCTTCGCCGTAAGAAGTGGTGTCCTGACCGATGAGCGTGATCTCTCGCGCACCTGTGGCGGCCAGGTTTTCTGCTTCCCGCACCACGGAGTCGAATCGCCGGCTGCGGAACTTTCCGCGCAACTGGGGAATGATGCAAAACGTGCACGGATGATCGCAGCCTTCCGCGATCTTGATGTACGCGGCGTGGCGCGGCGTCGTGATGATCCGCGGCGTGAGGTCGTGATAGAGGAAGGTGGGCGGCTGCGCAGGCAGCACACGCAATTCGCCTTCCACCGCTTCCATGATCCGTTCCACTTCTCCCGTCCCAACGACGGCGTCTACTTCGGGAACCTGCTCCAGAATTTGCTCGCGAAAGCGCTCCACCAGGCAGCCTGCCACGATCAGTTTCTTGGCCGCGCCGAATTTCTTGTGCTCGGCCATTTCCAGAATGGCGTCTATCGATTCTTTTTGCGCCGCTTCGATGAAACTGCAGGTGTTGACGACGAGAACCTCCGCCTCGTCCGCGCGCGGCGTAAGCTCGTAACCCTCGCGCGCAAGAATGCCCATCATCACCTCGCTATCCACGAGGTTTTTGGGGCAACCCAGGCTGACGAATCCGACCTTAGTCATAGGCTGGAAATTTACACCTTTACGTAATTCTCAATTGTAACATGCTCCCGCAGCACCGACTTCTGTCTGTACACCTGGGCAATCGGTGCGCCCGCAACCGCTCCATGAGTCGGGATTTCAGAGGATTGGGAGAAGTTCACTTCCCGCGAAGGGCCGACCGCAGTTGATCGAGCAGTTGCCGCAGGCGGAGCGTGTCGCAAGGCACGCCTCCGAAACGAGCATGCGCATAAATGTATGTGAATTCTTGCACCGCCGGCGCAAGGCGCGGCTCCCCCACCACCGCCGCGAATTCAAGAGGCGTCTGCGAATCTCGCCGCACAAAACCGCGTCCCTCGAGCATCCGCAACAGTTCGCCATAAAGGCGCGAAGCCAATTGAGGATTCGCATGGGCGCTTTCCGATGCGCGCAGTTGCATGGCGAGCCGCAGCCGCCGAATGGCAGCGCCAGCCAAATCGAACCGCAACACCACAAGAAAGAGCACCAATAAAAACGGCAGCACAAGCCCAAGCTGCGCGTGCTGGAATTGCCAGGATTTAATCCAGTTCTTGCTTTTCTCCTGCGTACGCGCGAACCAGGCACGCACCAGCTCGCTCCAGCTCCTCGAATCTCGCTGGATCTTTTGCGCCAGCACGGCTTGGTGCGAAAAATCGTAGCTGACCACCCATTCGTTCCAACTGAGCGACATCCAATCGGCGTATTGGCCAAGACGAGAGAGAAATCCGGAACTGCGATCCGCGGCGGGCGGCGTGGGATCGAACGTCAGCCATCCCGTGCCCGGAAAATAGACCTCCACCCAGCTATGCGCGTCGCTGGCGCGCACAATGTAGTCGCCCGCGAGGTCGTTGTATTCGCCGGGAAGAAAACCGTTTACCTCGCGCGTCGGGATTCCCAGCGTCCGCAGCATGACGGCCATCGCTGTAGCGAAGTATTCGCAATGGCCCGCGCGAGTCTCAAAAAGAAAGTGGGCGAGGGGATCATCGCCGGGCTTGCCAGCAAGTTTCAGCGTGTACGTGAACCGGCTGCGCAGGTAACCCTCGATTGCCACGGTCTTATCAATCGGTGTCTCCGCGCGCTCCGCGATCTGATTGGCAAGCGCCGGGATACGCGGGTCGAGCCGCGGTGGAAGCTGCAAATAAGTATCGCGAATCTCGGCGGGATATTGTGCCGGAGCTTCGCGCAACTTGCCGATGTCCAGATAAGGAAGCCGGGAGAGGCCGGAATAGCGAATCGACGAGAAATTGTGGAACGGATTGAACAGTGAACCCGCGGGATCACGGTTCAGATAGCTGCGACGGGCAGCCGCGAAAGCGTTCCCGGAATCGCCCGAGAAATCACCGCGCAAACTGATGACGTCGGCGGGTGCGAAAATCGCGTCGGTGGCAATGGGCTCGAGAAAGACTTCGTACTGGATTCCGAGGCCTGGCATGCGGGGGTTTTGATCGGGAGGGGCCGCGGGGATGGAGCCGTCTTGTGCGGCGCCCAATTTCTCGCTGCGATCCGCGGAGGAGGACCAGCGCTTGCCGTCGAACGTCGTCAGAGCGATGCCGCGCCAGCGCAGCCGGTCGTATTCGATGGGCTTGCCGGTTTTAACATGCATGACCACGGCGGAATTTTGCTTGATCTCGCCGATTTGGCCGAGTTCCACGTCATCGGTAAATCCGCTCAGCAGCGTAGGATTGAAACTGGTGCGGCCCAGGTAGCCGGCGTTGATGCGCGGAAAGAAAAAGAAAAGCGTGCCGCCGATCAGGATGGCGCCTGCCGCAACGCTCAGTGCCGCCAGACTCAAAGCTCGCGTCAAGCGGCGCTCGCGCTCCGGTTGGGCCGCGAAGAGCGGGAAGACCGCGCCCTTCGCGCCGCGGCGCAGTTCCATTCCCACAAAAGTGGCTACCCCGCAGAGGAGGAAGACGAAAAACAGCGCGAGGAACGTGGTGTCCACCGTGAGCACCGCGGAAGCGAGAAGCGCGGCAAAGGAAAGCATGGCGAGAAAGAGCGCGTCGCGGTCGGTCACCGCGCTGTACAGGCGTACCAACATCACGTAGAGCAAGAAGTGCACGGCGCCCAGCAACGCGGCGAACAATGGCGGGTTCGAGGAATTGGCCACATACACCCGGGAGAAAAAGAGGACGTCCAGCGGGAAGATGGCCAGGTAACCAAGGACCATCCAGGTTGCCGTGCGTTGCGAAAGTTCGGCAGGACGGCGGCGCCACCAGCGAAACCCTTTGTATAGCACGGCTACGGGAGCCAGCGTCGAGCTGAGCAGTTCCAATTTGCCCGTGGAAACCACCGTGACAACCGACGTCAAAATCAGCAGAAATAGCGAAGCGCGGAAAAAGCGCTCTGCGGGAAGGGAAGTGACACTTGCGGATGCGGCGGTGGCGGCCATATTGCAATATTTATCGTAGCACTCGCGCGGGTGAGGCGTGCGCAGTCTGCGCGAAAGGATAACAGTCAGCGTGTGCTGGGCTCAGGAGCGGGTGCGGCGAGGGCCGCACGAGAGACTTTGCGGGTGAGGTTGGAGACTGGCAAAGAGGAAAAATCGTCGAGCGCGAGAATTTTCGCACCGGAGATTCTAGGCAGTGTTTCAACCGCGATTCGGAACGGAAGGACGGTGACCGCGCGGTAGGTAACCGCGTGGCGGACCCGCGGGAGCGGCTCGAGACGCATCGCACGGTGGAAACCGGAAGGCAGCAGTTTTGCAAGAAATCTTCGCAGTTCGGGTAGTGCGTCCTTTACGACGGCCACCGTGGGGAAGTGCCACATTTTCGAAACCAGTGTGGGCACGTCGTTGGCTTCGGCGCTTTTTTGCGAGTGTCGAGGAGGAGGCAGAACCATCGTGCGCCCATGCGCATCACGGAACACCGCCGCTGCCAGCGTAACCTTCACCGTCGCGCGTTTTTTGCGCTTCTCCGGCAAGGATTCTGCGATCCCCAGTTGCCGCCCGCGGCAAAATTGTGCAACCGGGCAGAGAAGGCATTGCGGGGATTTCGGCGTGCAGACCGTCGCGCCAAGCTCCATCATGGCCGGATTCCAGTCGCCGGGCGATCTTGCATCGAGCAAATGGTCCGCGGATTCCTGCAAGGATTGCCAGCGCTTTCCTTCGCGGATATCGCCGCGAACGGCGCCGAGGCGCGCAATCACGCGAGCCACGTTGCCGTCGAGTACGGCAAGTGGTTCACCAAAGGCGATGCTGAGAATCGCAGCCGATGTGTACCGTCCGATTCCGGGCAGGGCAAGCGCCTCCTTTTCTGTTTTTGGAAATTGTCCTGCGTGCTTGGCGACGATCTCTTGCGCAGCCTTTCGCAGATTGCGCGCCCGGCTGTAATAACCCAGGCCCGACCAGAGCCGCAGCACCTCTTCCTCCGGCGCTTCCGCTAGTGCGCGCACATCCGGGAATCTTTGAAGGAATCGCTCGTAGTAAGGAATCACCGCAGCGACGCGCGTCTGCTGCAGCATGATCTCCGAAAGCCAGATGCGGTAAGGATCCTTGGTGCGCCGCCACGGCAAATCGCGCTGGTATTGGCGAAACCAACCGAGCAATTGCTTCCGAAATGTCGTTAGTTCGCGGCCTGCTAGCATGGGTCAGCGAAATTCTCGCACATTTGCGTTCCTGAGTGCCCGCCCTCCAGGCAATTCTTTGCGTTCTTCACAAGGATAGGACTGCGCTTGCACGGGCGCAGCATGCTGCGCTCCTGCCCAAATAGCGGCCAGCAAATCTCACTGCGCCAAATCGTCGATAAAAATAACGTAAGACGAATGCCAAATGTTGGCGGGAATGGAACCGTGGGCCTGGCTGGTGACGATAATCTTGAACAGTTCCGGTTCGGCGGCGAGTTCGGAGAGAAGCGCGTGATCCGCGCCGTTCTGAAGAGGTTGCGCAATTGCCAGATGACGAAGGATGGGGAAGATGGCCTTTTCGGCAGGGGAGAGCGAGGTTCCCACGCCGGCGCTTCGGAATTGCAGCAAGGCGTTGCGCTCGTAGAAATGCCAGGCCAGGCCGGCGCACAGCGTCACGGCGCGCTCGAATCGCTCCTTTGCTTTTTGAGTCGCGGCCCCAGTGGAATCGCCAGTTTCTGGCGGGGCATAAGGATCCAGCACCAGCAGGACGCGGCAATCATCTTCGCGTGTGAATTCGCGAATCATCAGCGAGCCCAGGCGCGCCGAAGCCTTCCAATGCACGTGGCGTGAGCCATCGCTGGGAACGTATTCCCGCAATCCATAAAGATCCTGGCCGGGACCTTTCGAAAGACTCTCCAGCGCCCCCTCCAGGCCGGGCAATATCTCCAGAAATTCCTGCGTCGGTTCGACCGAGGGATAGACGAGCGCTTCGGCGGGCAGATCCAGCCGCCGCGCTTTCTGCAAAAAACCAAACGGAAAACGCGTCACGATGCGAAACGCTTCCTGCCGGTACACGCCGCGATGCGGAAACGTCATCGGAACGCTCTGCTGCACCCGGTCGTGCTTCGGTATATACGGAAAATAGACTGGAGTTTCAAGCAACGCGGCACTGGCTGATTGTTTGGTGGTGGCTGCTTCGACGCGCAAAGAAAAAGAAGGGAGCGTGAGTTTTTCGTTTTGCAGCTCGAGCATCGCGCGAACGGGCTGGCCCACAAAAATATGCTCGGGCAATTCAAGCCGCATTTCGACGCCGGAGAGCGTGACCGACGAAAGAATGCCGGACATGAGAATGATGGCGATGAGGCTGGAGAGAATCAGGAACAGAAGATTATTACCGGTGTTGAGCGCCGCGAGCGCCACGAGAATGACCCCGCCGATATAGATCCAGCCTTCGCGCGAGACCTTGTACTCCATCTTGTACCCGATCCAGCGCAGCGGTGTGCGCTTGGCCAGTACTGGAACAAGCGTTACGCCCACCCACGCTGCCACTACCAGGGCGCCAAGCGCGCAGCCGCTCGCCAGCGCCAGATTCCCCAGTTCCGCTGCTGCCCCCGAATACAGCGCGAGAACAAGCGCAACCGTCAGCGCCGCCATCGAAAGGAAAAATGCCCGCACCGCCGGGCGGTCGGCCTTGGCCCAGAACTGTGCGACGGTGGACTGGACGCTCATGGCGTGCCGATTACAAGGGAACGCGGATGGAATCGACGATTTCGCGGAGCACGGATTCGGTGGTCTCCGATTTTTTCTGCATGGAGGCGTGGCGCGAGCTGGCCACCACGCGGTGCGAGAACACCGCGACGGCAAGCTGCTTGAAGTCGTCGGGAAGGCAATAGTCTCGTCCGTCAAGGAAGGCGCGAGCTTGGGCCGCGCGCTGGAGCATGAGCGTGCCGCGAGGGCTCACGCCGAGAGCGAGCTGATCGCTGTTGCGCGTGCGGTTGACAATTTCCAGCGCGTAGTCGTGCAAGCTGCTGTCCACTTTCACGCGCCCTACCTCGTCCTGCATGGCCAGCACATCGTGAACATCGGCTACCGGCGGAAGGGATGTGACCGGATCGTCGCCAGCGCGCTTGCGCAGAATTTCACGCTCGGTTTCCCGCGAGGGGTAGCCCATCTTGATGCGCATCAAAAAACGGTCGAGCTGCGATTCCGGCAGTGGGTAGGTGCCGTGGTGCTCGACGGGATTTTGCGTGGCAATTACGAGAAAGGGTTTCGGCAAAGGAAGCGTCTTGCCGTCCATGCTGACCTGCGCTTCGTTCATGGCTTCCAGCAGCGCGGATTGCGTGCGCGGCGTGGTGCGGTTGATTTCGTCGGCCAGCACCACGTTGGCGAAAATCGGCCCGGAGCGGAACTCGAATTCGCGCGATTCGGGGTTGTAAACGCTCACGCCCAGCACGTCGCTCGGAAGCAGGTCGGAAGTGAACTGGATGCGCTGGAAGCTGCATTGGAACGATTTTGCGAGCGCCTGCGCCAGCGTGGTCTTACCGACCCCCGGAACGTCTTCGATCAGCAAATGGCCCCGCGCGAGGAGCGTGATCAGCGCGAGCTGAATCGCTTCTTCCTTGCCAAAAATCGCTCC
>JAYVMO010000302.1:0-3479 GCA_043758915.1 Acidobacteriota bacterium
CGAGAAGCGCGCGCAGCCTCCGCACTGAACCATCCCAACATTTGCACCATTTACGATATTGGGGAGTTTGAAAACCGGCCCTTCATTGCCATGGAGCTGCTGGAAGGCCAGACGCTCAAGCACCGGATTGACGGGAAACCCGTCGAATTTGCGGAGCTGTTGGAGATCGGGATTCAGATTGCGAACGGCCTCGACGGCGCTCACGCTAAAGGCATTGTGCATCGCGACATCAAGCCGGCGAACATTTTTCTGGTGGAGCGCGGTCAAGCGAAAATTCTGGATTTTGGTTTGGCAAAGCATGCCACAACGCGGGAACTGGCCGGGGAGACCGCTGCGGCAGGGGCGTCCATGCGGACGCAGGGCTTTCAGGCCGACCAATTGACAAGCCCCGGGAGCTCGCTGGGGACTGTGGCTTACATGTCTCCGGAACAGGCGCGCGGGGAAGATTTGGATGCCCGCTCGGATCTTTTTTCGCTGGGTGTGGTGCTTTACGAAATGGCAACCGGGTCTGCGCCGTTCAACGGTTCTACCGTCGCGATGATCTTCGACGGCATACTTCATTCCGCGCCGCCACCCGTTAAAGATGTGAACGCGCGTGTACCCCTGGCATTCGACACTATTTTGAGCAAGGCGATCGAGAAGGACGCGGACTTGCGCTGCCAGACGGCCGGAGAGTTTCGGGCGGATCTAAAACGGCTGAAGCGAGACATGGAATCGAGCCGGAAAACGGGAACACCCGGCAGTGTCACCGGTTCCGGATCGCAGCCGGCGGCTACGCCGCAAAAGTCGGTGGCGGTACTTTACTTTGAAAATCAGAGCGGGGCGAAAGAAGACGAATATTTCCGCGATGGAATTACGGAAGACATCGTTACCGAGCTTTCCAAGATCGCGCAACTGGAAATTTTTCCACGCTCGGAAATGCTGGCGTTCCGGGATAAGCCGGTGACGGTGCAGCAGGTGAGTCAGAAGCTTGGCGCGGCGTATGTGCTGGAGGGGTCGATACGCCGCGCCGGTAATCGCGTGCGCATCACTGCGCAACTGGTGGAGGCGTCCACGCGGCATTCGGTGTGGGCAGAACGGTACGACCGGCAACTGGAAGATGTGTTTGCCATTCAGGAAGAGATCGCGCGAAGTATCGCGCAGGCTTTGCGGATTACGCTGACGCCGCAGGAAGAAAAGACTATTGCGCGCCGGCCGACGGAGAATCCGCAGGCCTACGATTTCTATCTTCGCGGCAGGAGCTATACGCGGCGCGAGAATATGGATTACGCGCTGCAGATGTTCGAGCAGGCCATCCAGCTGGATCCAAATTTTGCCCTGGCCCATGCGGGGATCGCGCAGCTCTGCGGGCTGATCTATGAGCTGCGCGAGCAGAATCAGAAATGGATTGAACGCGGGCTGGCGGCCTGCGACCGCGCCACGGCGCTGGCCCCGGATCTGCCCGAGGTGCTGGTGGGGCGTGCCCGCGTCTTTTACGCGCAGAAAAAATATGCCGAAGCCGCAATGCTCGCCCATCACGCTATCGAACGCAAGCCGGACTGCGAAGGTGCGTGGAATATTCTGGGGCGAGCCTACTTTTCGTCCGGACGATTCGAAGAGGCCGCGGTGCTCACAGAGCGGGCTCTGGAATTCAGCGGCGACGACTACAATACTTATATTCCCTACGGTGTGTCGCTTGATCGCATCGGGCGGAAAACAGAATCCGAGCAGGTGCGCACTCGAATGACCAAGATTTTGCGTCAACAGTTGGAGCTCGTTCCGGAAGATGTTCGCGCCCGCGTATTGCTCGCTACCAACCTCGCTTACGAAGGTGGCGATCCGGGCGAGGCGGTTCGGCACTTGCAGACTGCCGTGGCCCTTCGTCCCGGCGATCCCAACACACTGTACAACGCAGCCTGCACGTATGGCGTCCTGGGTAGAAAAGCGGAAGCGCTGGAGTCCCTGAAGAAGGCCTTCGCGTCCGGTTACGGAAATGCCAGCTGGGCGGCCAAGGATTCCGATCTGATCGGTCTTCACGACAATCCGGAATTCCGGAAACTTGTGGGCCTCGACGAAAGCCCCGTCTCCTAGAAGTCGGCCGAAGAGTATTGCCCATTCGTCTCTCGAAGTTCACCTCTCGATACCGCGTTTGCGTTGACAGCGAGAGACCGCGTTCGCTAGGCTCAAGGGCTTACCACATTGCTGGAAATGAACAGGGAGACGCATGGCTGAAGAGAAGCTACCGACACGGGCTGAAGATTTTTCCGAATGGTACAACCAGATTGTTTTGAAGGCCCAGCTTGCCGATTACGCGCCGGTGCGCGGCTGCATGGTGGTGCGTCCGTACGGATGGGCGCTTTGGGAGAATATTCAGCAGCAACTGGATCGCCGTTTTAAGGCCACAGGCCACCAAAACGTCGCCTTTCCTCTGCTCATTCCAAAAAGTTTCATCGAAAAAGAAAAGCATCACGTGGAAGGTTTTTCGCCCGAACTGGCAGTGGTGACCATCGGCGGTGGCGAAGAATTGGCCGAACCTCTCATCCTGCGCCCCACTTCGGAAACCATCATCGGCCACATGTGGTCGAAATGGATTCAGTCCTACCGCGATCTTCCCGTGCTGATGAATCAGTGGAACAGCGTGGTGCGCTGGGAACTGCGCACCAAATTATTTTTGCGCACCCTGGAATTTTATTGGCAGGAGGGCCACACGGCCCACGCCACGCGCGACGAAGCCATCGAAGAAACCAAGCAGATGCTGGATATTTACACCGACTTCGCGGTGAACGAAGCGGCCATCCCGGTAATTCCCGGCGCAAAATCCGACGCGGAAAAATTTGCCGGCGCCGACATCACCTATTCCATCGAAGCCATGATGGGCGATGGCAAAGCGTTGCAGTCCGGCACTTCGCATTTCCTGGGGCAGAATTTCGCGCAGGCTTTCGAAGTGCGCTATCTGGATCAAACTGGGCAATTGCAGCATTGCTGGACGACTTCCTGGGGTCTGTCCACGCGGTTCATCGGCGCGATCATCATGGTGCACGGCGACGATCAGGGACTGATTCTGCCTCCACGCATTGCACCCATCCAGGTTGTGATTGTGCCTATTTACAAAACTGACGAAGAAAAAGAGCTGGTCGTAAAAACGGCCAAAGATCTGAAGGCGCAACTCGTAAAAGCGAACGTGCGCGTGAACCTGGACGAGCGCGAGGGCTTCAGTCCCGGCTGGAAATTCAACGACTGGGAAATGCGCGGCGTTCCCGTACGCGTGGAACTGGGTCCCAAGGACGTAGCGAAGCAGGCGGCCATGCTGGCGCGGCGCGACAAGCCGGGCAGAGAAGGCAAAGTCAGCGTGCCGTTGGCCGAACTTCCCGCGGCGATTGAAAAGCTTCTGGAAGATATTCATAAATCGCTGTTCGACAAAGCACTGGCTTTTCGTCGCGCCAACACCCACGAGGCGTTGAGCTACGACGACCTCAAAAAAGCCGTCGAGACGGGTTTCG
>JAYVMO010000303.1:0-1868 GCA_043758915.1 Acidobacteriota bacterium
GATCAACTGGCCGCGCAAGTAAAGGATGAGCTTAGCTTCTTTTTCACAGGTGTAATCGAAGCGCTTCCATTCGATGGCCCGACGCATGGTATTTGTTGGCTGTGCGGCGGGAGTCGCCTGGTGAGGTGTGGAAGTGTCTTGCGCATTCAGGGATAGCGCAGAGAAAAGAAATAGTGAAACGGGAAAAATTGCGAATCGGTTTGCAGTCCGGCGCATAGGGTTTGCTCCACATCTCTATTTGATTGGATGCTACTTGCCGATGACGAGATTGCTGACGCTATCGTAGCGGCGCAGCCCGGTGCCGTCCCACAGAATGCGCTGAGTGATCAATGCCTTACTGGGCAGCATTCGAGTGAAGAAGACCTGTAATCCGTCAGGCGACCAAACGGCAAAGCGGGCAAAGGCATCGAGAGGGCAGAGCATGGTGCGGCGCTTGGCGTGAATCTCGTAAAGAAAGAAGGAGTGGGTGAGGCTCATGGAGTCGCTGGGAGCGCCCGCCGGGCTGTTTTTCCAGTAAGCAGAGACCAGCAGTAGGTCGGGATTTTGTGGATGTACGCGAATGCTGTCTCCGCCCATGACGTCAAAATCAGCTCCGTAGATTTCTTTCAGAGCAACGGTTTGCTGGACATTGCCATCGCCAGTGATCCAGTAGGCGTTTTCGTTGTCGGTGGCTAGCAGAGTATTTGCAGCGGACCAGCCTTGCAGGTCGGAGAAGTTCATAGGGGAGACGAGGGATGCTTTTTCGGGCGACCCGGCGGGAAACATCCAAAGCTGCCATTTTTCTTCGGCGAATTTCAGGAAGGCGATGCGGCTGTCGTCCGGGGACCAGAAAGCCTCGCGTACGATTCCGGTAACCAGATCGCTGGAACGGCCGGTGTCCGAATCGTACAACACAATGGTACGGTCTGGCCCGTTTTTGCTGTCGGAGCGAGTGTAGAGAAGTTTCCTGCCATCGTGCGAAAGGTTGGGCTCCAAGCCGGAGGGCGCGGCAACTTTTTTCACCGAGCCGTGAGCAACCACAATTTTTCCCGTAGCGTCGATGTACGCGACAGCGATGGGTGGCTTGGAATTTGTGATCGGATCGAGAACGTTTTTTTTGTCTTTCTCTTTATCATCGGGAGTGTCGGTTGGGTCGAGCTGATTCTTTTTGCGAAACTCGGGGAATTTTTCCGGCGCGGTTTGCGCGCAGCCGTTCAGCGTGCCAATTTGCGAGTGATCAACGGTGGCTCGGAATGTGTATTTGATTTCGGAGCCCGCATCGGAGCAGCTGTCGCGCGCCAGAGTAACCGTTACATCGGCTCCGGTGACAGAATCCCTGGCATGGTAGGTCCACGAGACCCCCGAATCGGCCACGTTGATTTCGCCCGGCTCCAGAACGATTGGAGGATAGCCGGCACGGTCCAGGCGTTCAGGTCCTTTCATTCCCAGGCGCAGATTCCACGAAGGCGATGTGCCCTGCGCCAGCACGAGGATTGGGTGATGTTTGGATATGGGGGTTGTTTGATTATCGCCGCCCAGCTTTTGAGCGTTCGCGGCAAGGGTTTTTTGGGCTGGCGCTTGACCGTGCGTCGCTGGAGCAGCGAACAGGCAGAAGAATATCAAGCCGGATAGAAATAGACTGGGCAATGGAATGGCCTTCCGCATTTTTTTCAGGACCCAGCCGGACGGCGCACAGCAGCCCAGCGGAGCTGTGCGGTCCCGGCACGCACTTCTACGGTAACCCGGCCGGGAAGTCGGAACAACCGGGTCCGCGCGGAAAAATATTCTGAATCAACTCAATGAACTATTCGACGCCCACTTCAAAGTCGGCGCGGCAGCCGCGGTCCACCCACAGGCCGCGCTGATCGACGCCCCAGGTGCGGCCGTAG
>JAYVMO010000304.1:0-18358 GCA_043758915.1 Acidobacteriota bacterium
CCGCCGACGCTGTAGCCGTCCAGCCCCGACGTTTCCGCCCACCAGATGCTGTTCTGCAAGAGATATTGCGCCACCGTCGGATTTTCCGTGTTCATGTCCGGCAGCCGTCCATATAGCCAGCCGTCCGTAAGATTGCGCCGCATGTTCGCAGGCGTGTGCGGATCGGCAAGCGATTCGAACGAATCGTTCCCCGCCTTTTCCGGCTTTCCGTAGAACGACCCTTTCAGCGGCGAAACCGCATCGATGTGGTGCTGCAGCGTGCCGTGAAACCAATCCGGAAGTGGAGGCTTTGCGGCCCACGGATGATGGGGGTCAACGTGGTTGAGCTCCACGTCAAGAAAAACCTTCAGGCCCTGCTGGTGCGCCGCTGCGACGAGGTCCTTATATTCCCGCACCGTGCCGAGGTGCGGGTCCACAGAGTAGAGGTCTACTGCACCGTAGCCGTGGCCGTCCTGTGATGCGCTGCTTGTCACGATGGGTGTGAGCGAAAGCGTGGTCACTCCCAGATCCTTCAAATATGGCAAGTGCTCCCGGATGCCCCGCAGATCGCCTTCGTGATACGCGCCGGAGTTCGCGCGGTCGTGCGATCCCGGCGTTTCCGCAGGCTCGTCATTCGTCGGATCGCCATTCGCGAAGCGATCCGGCACGATGAGATACAGCACGTCATCCGGCGAGAGCCCCTGAAATTTCCGCAATGTGGGAGCCCGCGCCGCCAGAGGCAATTCGAACGACGTCTCTCCCGCTGGAGTCCTGATTCGGCAAACAGCCGTGCCCGACTTCGTCTCCGCTCCGATTTTCAGCCACACAAAAAGATACTCTCCGCCAGCGCTCGACTGCGTGCGGGTAACTTGCACCGTGGCCAGGTTGCAGCCGGCGTGCGTGGCCTCCAAGCCGTGCCCGGAGAGCAGCAGCATCACCTCCGGTGTCAGCCCTACCCACCAACTCGGCGGCTCCACTTTCGTCACCACCGGCGTGTCGGCCGATGACGGCGGCTGCGCACCGCCCTGCGCCGCAGCCATGCCGGAAACGAATCCACTGAGGGCGCAGAAAACCAGCAGCGGATGCATAACGCGGCGCAATGTCAGATGGAGAGGATTGGTCGATATGACGCTCACCCCGGAAGTATGGGAAAAAAAGAGGCAGGACGCTAGCGGGATTCTTTCGCGGCTTACTCCACGAAAATCAGCTTTCCGAATGCCGCCGGAACATGAAAATTCGGCTCCGGCGTCGCCGTCGGCCTCCACGCCGAATAAAACCGCGGTTCCGCGGCGCCCTCCACGCGAAAAAAATTAACCCGCCACCCAATTCTTGGATCAAAGTGTGGCGTCAGGCTTTTCATCGGCAGCGCGAGTTCGGCGGTCCACGTGCCCGCCCCTTTGTCGATCGCCGCGCGGCAGCTCAGTCCACTCTGCAAGTCGCGCCTTTCTCCGTGCGACAATTCCAGATTGATCCACATGCCATTGGGGCTGACTTCAAATTCCTTGTACCGCAGCGGATCGCGCGAATCCGGCTGCAAAAAAACCTCGGCCACATCGCGGTCCCAGAGTTGATCGCGCCGGCCGCTCGCTTCCGCGTCGGGAAAAACCGTGATGCTTCGATACCGCGCGTGGAATTTCAGAAAAAGAATTTCCGGAGTCCACAGCAGACGGACTTGTGTCTCGCATTGCGTGTCCGCGTTTCTTCCCTGCCAGTCCGCGCTAAATCGAATGGTAGACGCACTCTCCCAGTCCGCTCGCTCAGGGAAGCCCTCCCGGCTAGCGGAATTTTTCAAACGCATCGCCAGCGCGGTGTCATCTAGGTCTGCGAGGCTCAGCGAAGCCCGTCTCCCAGCGATCATGCGCGGCGCTCCCGCACGGCCAGAGGTCCGTGCTCGCCCAGCATAGCTGCAATTCCGCTGTTTGTGCACGAAGGAAAGCGGAAACATTGCGCCCTGTTTAGGCCCGGCGGCCAGCCGGCGAACTGATTGCGCACGCGGTATTTCCATCGTCCGTCGCTATTTCCAAGCCCGTGCTAGCATGAGTTTTTAGTCCGCTAAGGCTAGCTGGGCACGCAGGCGCACGGCGTACTTCCGGGAGGACGGGGCATGGTGGAACCGGTCAATACCGAGGAATTTGTCACACGACCCGAAAAGCGCAAACCGGAGCAGTTCGAATTCATCAAGCTGCGCCTCGACGCCGGTGTCGCGCGCATCACGCTGAACCGCCCGGAGCACAACCTCCTCAACGAAGCCATGCTGCGCGAAATTGCCGGCGCCATCTCCTTTGCCGGCGATCGCGGCGACGTGAAACTCGTGGTGCTCGATTCCGCTTGCAAAGTGTTTTGCGGCGGTATCGACATCGGCGAATACACTTCGCAGCGCGTCTTTCAGATGCTTGACGCCTTCCATGCCGCTTTCGCCGGCATGCTCGAGGTCGGCAAGCCCGTCATCTGTGTCGTGAACGGCCCGGCCATCGGCGGCGGCGCGGAGCTTGCCGCTTTCGGTGATTTGGTGATTGCCACTCCGAAAGCGCGCTTTGCCCAGCCGGAAATTACCATCGGCGTATTTCCCCCGTTGGCCTCCACGATTTTGCCGTTCCTCGTTGGCCCCAAGATCGCGCTCGAACTGATTTTGACCGGTGAAGCAGTCACCGCGGAGCGCGCCCTCGAGCTGGGCATGGTCAATCGCCTGGTCCCCGAAGCACAGCTCGAACAAGCCGTCAACGATCTGACCACGCGCATCGCCGCGCATTCCGGCCCCGTGCTGGCCATGGCGAAAAAAGCCATTCTGGGCGGCATGGGCATGTCGCTGCGCGATGGACTCAAGAACTCCATGAATATTTTCCTCAACGAGTTGTACCATCTCGAGGATGCTCAGGAAGGCTTGCGCGCACTCGTCGAGAAGCGCAAGCCAAATTGGAAAAACCGCTGACTCGGCACGAGGAATTTTTCCCGCTGCATTTTTTGCCCGTCCATTGACACTCTCGCACACCCGGCATACACTCGAATTTCAATTTGCAGGCAAGGGCAGCGGGGAAGGCCGTGAGAATCGGCCGCGGTCCCGCCACTGTGATCGGCTAAACAAGCCGTAAGCCAGGCCACCCTCCCGTGCCGCAGAGGCCAGCGCTCTTCGCGAGAAAGAGCGTTGCCAGCAGCCCCAGGGTGTCTCGTGGGGCTTTTTTGTTGTGCAGGGGAAATTCTCTCGTCAGGGGAGATTCGTGAAGCCAGCAAAACGCGCCCGGTTCGGAAACGCTGCCTGTGCCGCGCTCGCGGTTTTTTTTCTCTGCGTTTCCGCGTCGCGGGCGCAAACGGCCGCGCTGCCCACAGCCGCAACGCCGGAGTTCAGAGAACTCGTCGATGAAGCCGGGCGCACCGTTCGCATTCCGCAGCCCGTGCGCCGCATTGTCTCTCTAGCGCCGAGCCTCACGGAAACGATTTACGCCCTGGGCTTGCAAGACCGCCTTGTCGGCGACACCGACTATTGCGACTATCCCCCCGATGCGCAAAAAAAACATAAAGTCGGCGGGGCCATCAATCCCAGCATCGAGGAAATCGCCGCGCTGCGTCCGGACCTCGTGTTGGTGGCGAAGAGCTTGAATCGCCTCGATACCGTGCACTCTCTCGATAGTCTCGGAATCCCTTCCTACGCCACCGATCCACATACCGTCGATCAGATCCTCACTTCCACGGAAAAGCTCGCCGATGTGCTGGGCGCGCCCGAAGCGGGAGCTGCGCTCACCAGAGATCTCCAGCGCCGCCTGGCCGAGCTACAACAACGCATCGCTCCACTGCCTCTCCGCCGCGTTTTTTTCGTCGTCTGGAGAGAGCCGCTCATCTCTGTTGGCAAGGACACGTTTATCGCCGATGCGCTCCGCCATGCCGGCGCCGTTTCCATCGTTGATTCCAAGCAGAGCTGGCCGCAGGTCAATCTCGAAGAAGTCGTGAAGCTCCAGCCCGATTTTCTCGTCTTCGCCGAGTCTCATTCCGAATCGGCGGCGCGCGATCTGGAGGCACTCGCGGAACTGCCCGGCTGGCGCATCCTCGATGCCGTGCGCAACCGCCGTTTCGCCGTCATCAGCGATGCCGTCAACCGGCCTGCTCCGCGCATTGTCTCCGCCATCGAGGACCTCGCGCGGCAATTGCACCCCGAAGCCTTCCTGGAAAAACTAGAAAGCGGCAGGAAGATGAACCAGCGAGAGAATTCTTTGCCTCCGTCTGCCCCTCCATCTCCCAGAGCTTCACTGCTTTCCATACCCGATCATTTTGCCGTTGCCGAGGAGTGTGCATGCGCCCGCTGACCCTCCAGCACGTCCTCTTGCGCTGCGGCATCCTCGCGGCAATTTTGTTCGTCGTCGTGGTCATCGCGCTCAAGCTTGGCGCAGTGCCCGTCTCGCTCTATGGCCTGGGCCGCGATCTGATTAGCGTCATGCTGCGGCAAACCAGCGCGATTTCCAGCGATTACGGCCTGATCGTCATCGACATCCGCCTGCCGCGCATTCTGCTCGCCATCGTGGTTGGTGCGTCGCTATCGGTAGCTGGCACCAGCTTTCAGGCCCTGCTGCGTAATCCGCTCGCGGATCCTTATGTTCTCGGAGTCTCCAGCGGCGCGGCAGTCGGCGCCATCCTCGCCCTCATCGCCGAATCGCATCTGGCTCTTTCCCCGGAATGGGCTGCCTTAATGACTCCGCTCGGCGCGTTTCTCGGCGCGGCCGCGACCATCGCGGCCGTTTACTTTCTGGGCCGCCGCGAGGGACAGCTCGATAGCACCGCGTTGCTTCTCGCCGGCATCATCACCGCTTCCTTTCTCTCCGCCGTGATCATGTTTCTGATGACCACGCTTGCCAGCAGCAATCTGCGCGGCATGGCTTTCTGGCTGATGGGTGATCTCTCCACCGCTCTTCAAGACAAGGTGCGCTGGGTCTTGGTTGTGGGATTTGTCGCTGCGGCAGGCGCTATCTACACCACCGCCGCGGATTTGAATCTGCTTCTTGCCGGCGAAAAAGAGGCCATGCACTTGGGCGTGGATGTCCCGCGTGTGCGCTTGGTCGTCTATATCGGCGCGTCCGTGCTGACGGGTTTGGCGGTGTCGGTCAGTGGTGCGATCGGCTATGTCGGCTTGCTTGTGCCCCACGTCATGCGCTGGATTTTTGGTTCGGACCATCGCATTTTGTTGCCAACGGCCGCGCTCGGCGGCGCCATCGCCGTGGTCATCGCGGACACCCTCGCGCGCACCGTGGTCGCTCCTTCGGAACTCCCCGTCGGCGCCATGACCGCTCTGGCCGGCGCTCCGCTCTTCATCTATTTGTTGCGTCGGAGGCTCGCATGAGCATGCCATCCGCCGCGCGCGCCAGCAGCGAAGCTTTCCGCGTGAACACTGACGTGCGCCTTAGCGTCGAGCAGGTAAGCTACGCCTATTCGCCGAATCCCTCGCAAGCTCCGCTCTTCACCCTCGAAGCCACCAGCTTCCAGGCCAAGCCCGGCGAAATCGTCGCCATCCTCGGCCCCAACGCTTGCGGCAAATCCACACTTCTAAAACTCATCGCCGGTGCGCTCGAACCGCTCTCTGGCCGGGTCTTGCTCAACGGATTCGTCACCCACACGCTGGATCCAAAAACACGCGCGCAGCGCATCGCCATGGTGCAGCAGGAGAGCCGCCTGCTCTTTCCTTCGCGCGCCTGGGAATTTGTCCTGCAAGGCCGGCACCCCTACGGGCGTACACTGCGTTTTGAAACCGATACGGACGTGGCCGTCGCGCGCAACGCTCTCGCCCAGGTCGGCGCGGAACACTTGAGCGACCGCTGGATGGACAAAATCTCCGGCGGCGAAAAACAGCGCGTGATCCTCGCGCGGGCGCTTGCGCAGCAGCCGCTCCTCTTGCTCCTCGACGAGCCCACGCTGCATCTCGATATCGGCGCTCAAGTCGATTTGCTCGATGCGCTGCGCCGGCTCGCCGCGCAAAACCGCTACACCGTCGTAGTCGTAACGCACGAACTGAATCTCGCCGGCGAATACGCCGACCAGGTGGTGCTGCTCCAGCGCGGCAAGTGCCTCCGCGTTGGTCCGCCGTCGAGCGTCTACCAGCGCGAATTGCTCGAACAAGTTTTTCAGACGCCGCTTTCCGTGGAGCTCGGCTCGGCCGGACGCCCGCGCGTCAGCGTTTTGCCTGAAACGTAACACGATTTTTCATTGTTAACCCCAGCGCCGCGCGAAGCATCGTCGCGGCAAACCGTAACCCACAGCGGGCGCCCTCGCCCCCCACAATCACCGCGGATTTCGTGCTCGGGAAGACGGTCTGTTCCCCTCGATTGCATCAGGGGAAAACAGAGATCAAGCCGTCGCCGCCGCGCGACTGTAAGGCGGAAGTCGCTCACTTTGTGAGCGCACTTGAAAAGTAGTTCGCAGGCCACTGCAACGAATCGCTCGTTGACCGTTCCACGGTCACCTAAAAACACGGGCGAAGTTGCGGGAAGGCTGCGAACTTGTTCCACCGCCAAGCCAGGAGACCGGCGAAGTCTGCAGCCTGTGCCATCTTCATCCCGCGCACAGGACAACCTTTAAGCTCCCGCGCGAGAGGGAGCGGAGGACAAAATGAAAACGACTCTTCTTCGAAGGGCATTTCTCTTTTTCGTGGTTTCCGCAGCTAGCGTTACCTTGCAGGCGCAATCCAGCTCTCCCGACGCTCAACTTTCCGGCACGTTGCTTGATGCCAGCGGAGGCGGCGTTGCTGGAGTTCGGGTGACTGCGCAGCTTGAGGGCGTCACCAATGCACAGGTATGGAAGGCAACATCTTCTGCAGACGGTGCCTACACGCTAGCATTTCCCCGTGGCCGCTATCATCTGCAAATTATTCGCCCCTCCTTCGTTGCACGTGACTTCGTCATCGAATTCTCGTCCGGCGAATCGCGCAAACTCGATTTGCGTCTCGAGCTTGAGCGCCTTTCCTCCAGTGTAGTTGTGACCGCACAAGCCGAACCCGCCCTCGCGCAGGAATCCTCCGCTTCCGTCACCGTAATCACGCGCGAGGAAATGGACGCGCGGCAAGCGGTTTCCCTGCCGGATGCGCTCCTTTTCACTCCTGGTATTTCCATCGGTCGCACCGGAGCCGAGGGCGGAACGGCCTCCATTTTCCTGAACGGCGGCAATTCCGATTTCACCAAGGTCCTCGTCGACGGAACGCCTGTCAACACGCCCGGGAACGCGGTCGATTTCTCCAACCTCACGCTCGATAACATCGATAAAGTCGAGATTGTGCGCGGTGCCGAAAGTGCCATCTACGGCAGCGATGCAGTCTCTGGCGTGATCCAGGTCTTCACGCACCGCGGAACCACGCGCATCCCCGATGCCAGCGTTTTTGCTGAGGGCGGAAGCTTTTCCAGTGCTCGTGGCGGCGCTCAACTCGCCGGCTTGTTCGGCGCGTTTGATTACTCCGGTGCTGCTTCTTATCTGGAAACCGCCGGACAGGATCCCAACAATGATTTCCTGAACCGCACACTCTCGGGAAATTTCGGTTACAAGCTTGGCGATACCGGCCAGCTCCGCCTTACGCTGCGCAACAACACCAGTGAGGCGGGCATCCCTGGCCAGACGGTCTTCGAACCACCCAGCCTCTTCCAACGCTACGCACTGCATGTTTTCAGCGCCAATGCCCGTTGGGACTTCACCGCTGGCAAGCATTGGCATCACGAAATCAGCGGCGGTGAATCCTACAACCGCCAGCACAGCTTCAATCCCCAGCAAAGTTTTTTCGCCACCGACCCCAATGCTTTCTGCCCTCAGGCCGATCCGGCTGCCATTCCCACGCCGGAATTCTGCGATTTCACGGGTGACAGCCGCTTTCAGTACAACCGGGCGAATCTCGCTGCACAAACCAGCTATCTGCTGTCGAACTTTGGTGTTACCGCCGGCTATCAATACGAAGTCGAGAACGCGTCCATTTCCTCTCTAAATACCGGCCACGTTCGCCGCAATAATCAAGGTGCATTTCTCGACTTCCGCTATCTTCCGCATCCGCGTGTTTCACTCAATCTTGGCGCGCGCGCCGAGGCCAACGCCAATTTCGGCACGCGCGTCGTGCCGCGCATCGGTGCCTCCGTCGCCTTGCGCTACGGAAAGGGCCTCTGGGGCGATACTCGCTACCGGATCTTCTATGGTCAGGGGATTAAAGAGCCTCGTTTCGATCAGAACTTTAGCGATAACTTTGGCGATTTCGGGAATCCCTTGCTCAAGCCGGAAATTAGCAAGAATTGGAGCACCGGCATCGAGCAAAAGTTCGCCAATGATCGCGTGGTGATCTCCGGCGAATACTTCTCCAATCGCTTCTACGACATCATCAGCTTCGCATTCTGCAACTTTACGCCGCCTTCTGGATCATCTTGCGGCATCACCATCCCGGGCTTTCCGAATTTCGGATATTTTTTCAATACCGATCGTGCCCGCGCCCGCGGCACGAACATCTCCGTGGAAGCGCGTCCTCTTCATTGGCTGATGGTCAAGGGCAACTATACTTACGACGACACCCTGGTCATCGCCTCGCCGAACGCCTTCGATCCCTCGCAAATCCCCGGCAACCGTTTGCTTCGGCGGCCGCCCCATTCGGGTTCGCTTACGATGAACGCGGCATTTCATCACCTCAATGTCACGCTGGCCGGTTACTTCAGCGGCGTCCGCACGGATAGTGATTTCCTGGGATTGGGCCTCCGCAGCAATCCTGGCTACGCGCGCTTTGACATCTCCACTCGTTACCATCTCAGCCGTGGCCTATCGCTATACGCGCACGCTACCAACCTCTTCGACAAGTTCTACCAAGACGCGCTTGGCTACCCTGCTCTGGGCCGCGACGTTCGTGTTGGCGTGAACTATCGCTTCAGTGGCAGGAACTGAGCGGCAATGCCCGTCCCCGAGCCCATTCTCTTCTGCTGGAGCGGCGGCAAAGACAGCGCCATGGCGCTGCATGCCCTGCTCCAGCGGAATGACGTCCGCGTCGTGGCTCTGCTCACCACCGTCACCGAAGGCTACGATCGCATCAGCATGCACGGGGTGCGCCGCGAGCTTCTGGAGCGCCAGGCGGAATCCATCGGCCTGCCGCTCCACGAAGTCCGCATCCCCCCGCAGTGCGTCAATTCCATTTACGAAGCGCGCATGGAAGCAGCACTGCACGTTCACTACGACCAAGGCGTTCGAATAGTCGCCTTCGGCGACATCTTCCTCGAAGATCTGCGCGCCTATCGCGAAAAAAACCTCGCCCGCATTGGCATGACCGCGCTCTTTCCCATCTGGAAACGCGACACGCGCGAACTTATTCGTTTTTTTCACGCGCAGGGCTTCCGTGCCATCGCCGCCTGCGTCGACACCAAAGTCCTCGATTCCAGTTTCGCCGGCCGCGAACTCGATGAATCCTTTTTCCGCGATCTACCAGCCAGTGCCGACCCCTGCGGCGAAAACGGTGAGTTCCACACCTTTGTTTTCGACGGCCCGATTTTTCGCACTCCCATTCCTGTTCGCACGGGAGAAATAGTCGAACGCGATTCCTTTGTCTTTTGCGATTTACTGCCCCTACAGGAGGAAGCACTCAAATGAAAATGTCCATGTCCGATCGAGATGCCTTTTTCTTTCGAACTATTCTTGCCATGACCCTGATCGTTCTTGCCGCTGCTTTGCGCATTGCGCCGCACCCCTGGAACTTTGCTCCCGTCGGCGCCATGGCCCTCTTTTCCGGCGCGATGATCAAGGATCGCCGCCTCGCGTTTGCGTTTCCGTTGCTGGCTCTATTCGCGGGCGACGTCTTTATCGGCTTTCACAAGCTGATCCCCGTCGTCTACGCCAGCTTCCTCGTCAGCGTCGCCATCGGCCTCCTGCTCAGAAAGAGCCGCGGCATCCGGCACATCGCCGGCGCCACGCTTCTCGGTGCCATCCAGTTTTTCGTGATTACGAATTTCGGCGATTGGCTGCTTCTCGATGCTTATCCGAAAACCTCCGCGGGGCTCGCAGCCTGCTACGCCGCGGGCATTCCTTTCTTTTGGAACACGCTTGCCGGCGACGCCATTTACGTGACTCTGCTCTTTGGCGGATTCGCTTTGGCCGAGCGCTTCTTTCACCCGCTGAGGGAGCCTGCTCGCGAGCGTGCCTGACGGGGGCTGCAGCGCCTCTGTTGCTTCGTCGCTGATGCTATAATCTTCGCTTCCTTATGGCGAAATCAGCTTCAGAAACTCCGGCCCTCGCGCCGGAAGTCCTGGCGAAGTACGAACCCGTGATCGGTCTCGAAGTTCACGTCCAGCTCCTGACCAAAACCAAGATTTTTTGCGGCTGCTCCACGCGCTTCGGCGATTCTCCCAACACCAATACTTGCCCCGTGTGCCTCGGCTTGCCGGGAACGCTTCCGGTGCTCAACAAGCGCGCCGTCGAAATGGCCATGCGCGCTTCTCTCGCTCTCCACTGCACCGTGCACGAGCATTCCCGCTTTGCGCGCAAGAATTATTTCTACCCCGACCTGCCCAAGGGCTATCAAATCTCCCAGTACGAACTTCCCCTCGCCACCAGAGGTTGGATCGAATTCGAGTTAAAAGGCGCGCGAAAGCGCATCGGGATCACGCGCCTGCATCTCGAGGAAGACGCCGCAAAAAATCTTCACGAAGGCTTCGCGCAGTCCGCACAGAAAGCCTACGTCGATTACAACCGCTGTGGCACGCCCCTGAGCGAAATCGTTTCCGAGCCGGACATGCGCACACCGGAAGAGGCCTACGCCTATCTCACCACGCTCCGCCAGGTCCTGCTCTACACCGGCGTCAGCGACTGCAATATGGAAGAAGGCTCGCTGCGCTGCGATGCCAACGTCAGCGTGCGTTTGCGCGGCGCCGGGGAATTCGGCGCCAAAGTCGAAGTGAAAAATCTAAATTCCTTCCGCTATCTGCAAAAAGCCCTCGAATTCGAAATCGAACGCCACATAAGCGTTCTCGAAGGCGGCGGAAAAATCTCGCAAGAGACGCGCCTCTGGAATCAAGCCGAAGGCCGCACTGTTTCGATGCGCTCGAAAGAGAAAGCGCACGACTACCGTTATTTCCCCGAGCCGGACCTCCTCCCGGTGCGCGTCAGCGCCGCCTGGCGCGACGAAGTTCTTCGTTCGCTCCCGGAACTCCCCGAAGCCAAGCGTGCGCGCTTCGTCAGCACGTATGGCATCACTCCCTACGACGCGGATGTTCTCACCGCCACACAGGCGCTTGCGGACTATTTCGAAGCCGTGGCAAAGACGGGAGCACCCGCGAAGAGCGCCGCCAACTGGATGCAAACCGAGTTGCTTGGACGTCTAAATGATTCGAATAAAGAAATTGGCGCAAGTCCCGTCTCACCCACAGCCCTCGCGGAACTTCTGAAGCTGCTCGAATCCGGCCAGATCAATGGCGCAATTGCAAAACAAGTGTTCGCCACCATGTTCGAAACAGGCCGCGGCGCCTCGGAAGTCGTCGCCGCCGAAGGGCTCGCTCAAATTAACGACACCTCCGCCATCGAGCAGGCTGCGCGCGAAATCATCGCCAAGGACCCCGTGAATGTCGCCAAGTTCAAAGCCGGCAGCGAAAATGTCCTGCAATTTTTCATCGGCCAGGTCATGCGCGCTACGCGCGGCCAGGCCAATCCGCAGGTCGTCAAGGACATCTTGCGCAAACTTCTCTCTTGATTTGGAGTGCGGCGACTTGCCGCCGCTTTTGCGTTTGCCTGAACCACTCAGGCCGGCTCGACGAGGTAAGTTCATGCTTAAAAAAGGCGACAAAGCCCCCAACTTCCACCTGCAATCCGACGAAGGCAATGATATCGCTCTGAGCCATTTCAAAGGCCACCGCGTCCTTCTCTTTTTCTACCCCAAAGCCAACACTTCCGGTTGAACCATCGAAGCGTCCGAGTTTCGTGACGCAAAAAAGCAATTCGACAAGCTCGGTGTAGCCGTCCTCGGAATGAGCGCCGATTCCGTCCAGGCCCAAGCCTCGTTCAAAGCAAAACTGAAACTCAATTTTCCCTTGCTCAGCGATCCCGAACACAAAACCATCGAAGCCTTCGGCGCCTGGCAAGAGAAAAAGTTCCTGGGCAGGAAGTTCATGGGCATCGTGCGCAGCTCTTTCCTCATCGGCGCGGACGGAAAAATCGAGGAAGTGTGGCCCGCCGTCAAAGCCAAAGGCCATGCCGTCGAAGTCCTGGCAAGAGCAAATCAGGGCTAATCCACAAGCCTAACGGCTCGATCAAATCACTCCAGAGGCTCCCTTTGCTGCCACTGTCATCCTGAGCGAAGCGACCGACGGTTCCGGCCCTACCGGAAAGGATCTCAACTGTTCCACACTTCGGTCGAATTGAATGCGTGAGGAAACCCAGTTAAATCACTTGGTAAATTCCGCCGCGCACCACCCGCTCACGGAATCGCTCAGAGATGGAAAATGAGCTCGTCTGCCTGCGGACCCGCCGGCTCGATAAAAAGGTTGTCGATCAACCGCGTCTTCCCGACAAACACCGCCAGAAGCGCATAACACGCCCGTCGCACCTGCGTCACTCGCTCAAATAATTCCGCATCGGCGATTTCCGCGTAATCGAGCGTCGCCAGCGGCTCCGCCTCGACAATGCGCCGCATCACACTTTGCAAATGGAGCGCGTCGCGAACGCCCGCCGCTAATTCGCTGCGGGCCGCAACCAGCGCACGATGCAGGACGCCGGCTGCTTTGCGCTCTTCGGCTTTTAGGTATGCGTTTCGCGACGATAGCGCCAGCCCATCCGCTTCCCGGACGATGGGACACACCATAATCTCTGTATCGAGATTCAAATCGCGCGCCATCTGCGCGATGATCCGTACCTGCTGCGCATCTTTCCGCCCAAAATATGCATAATTCGGTTGCACGATCTCCAGCAGCTTCAGCACCACCGTCGCCACCCCGCGAAAATGTCCCGGGCGCGACCGTCCTTCCAGCCGCTCGCTCAAACCCTCGACGCTCACATATGTCGAAAAGCCTGGCGGATAAATTTCCGCCGCTTCCGGAAGAAACAGGGAATCCACGCCTGCCGCCGCTAATTTGTCCGTGTCCGCTTCCAGCGTGCGCGGATATTTTGCGAAATCTTCCTTCGGGCCAAACTGTTTCGGATTCACAAAGATGGAGGCGATCACCGGCGAACAATCCTGCCGCGCGCGCTTTACGAGCGAGGTATGACCCTCGTGCAGCGCGCCCATGGTCGGCACCAAGCCGATGATGCGGCTCTCCGCGCGTGCTTGCCGCGCATGCTCTTTCATCCAGGTGATTGTCCGGATCGTGTCCACAGGGCAGGAGTGTTTCTCGGCCTTTAAGCGCCCGCCGCGGCTGCGCGTTCGCGGTAGAAGTGCATCAGGTCAGTCAAAATGGGTTGCGCACCCAATTGCCGCAGCAGTGTCGTGACCTGTCCACGGTGATACGTCCCGTGATTCACAAGATGCTGTAAGGACTGCCAAAGCGGATTGCTGTAGACGCCAAATTTCAAAGTCTTATATTCACAAACGCGGTCGAGATCGGCCGGCGTCAGTCCGCGAACGAACCCCAGCAGCCGCGTCTCAAGTTCTTCCCAGCGATTCCGCAAACTCGCCACGTCGGCAAAATCCGCCGCGCCCGGCAGCGAAGACGGTGAACGCCCCTGGAAGCGCTCCAGCCACACCCACTCCGCGCCGTAAATGTGCGCGAGCGTATCCCGCACCGAGGAAAAACTCGATCCCAGCATGCGTGTGAATTCCTCGGGCTTTAGCGATGATGCTGCGTCTAAAGCACGATGGTTGGCCCAGGCGTTGTAATCGTAAAGCGCGCAAATGTTTTCCGGCGTCATGATTCGCTCCAAATGTTATTTGCTTTCAATCCACATTAGCTTGCGATGGGAATCGTCTTGCGCCCTTTTACCGCTTGCGGCGCATGATACGACTCAGCATCCGAAGGAAAACCGCCGCTGCGCACGTCTTCGCAATACTCGCGCACCGCATTCGAAATCACTTCGCCGAGGTTTGCATACTGCCGCGCGAATTTCGGTGTTTGGTTGAAAGTCAGCCCCAGCAAATCGTGCACCACGAGAATTTGTCCGTCGCAATCCGGACCGGCTCCGATGCCAATCGTTGGAATCCGCAGTTCACGCGTGATTTGCGCGGCCAGCTCGCGTGGCACGGCTTCGAGCACCACCGCAAAAGCGCCCGCGGCTTCGACGGAGCGCGCATCGCGCAACAACTGCTCTGCGGCGTCCGGCGTCTTGCCTTGCACGCGGTATCCGCCCAGCGCATTCACCGATTGCGGCGTCAATCCCACGTGGCCCATCACTGGAATTTCCGCTTCCGTCAGCCGCACGATCAACTCCAGCCGCCGCTCGCCGCCTTCCACCTTTACCGCTTCCGCGCCCGCTTCCTTTACGAAGCGCACGGCATTGCGCAGCGATTCCGCCGTGTCCGTGTGGTAGCTCCCGTAGGGCATGTCCGCCACCACCAGCGCGCGGCGCGTTCCGCGGCGCACCGCTCGCGTGTGATGCAGCATTTCTTCCATCGTTACCGGCAGCGTGCTCTCATAACCGAGCACCACCATGCCGAGCGAATCGCCCACCAGCAAAACGTCCACGCCAGCTTCATCGAGCAATCGCGCCGTCGGATAGTCGTATGCCGTCAGGCAAGTAATTTTTTGTGCGTCGTTTGGGGAACCCGCAGCCGGGGATTTCCGCTGCAGGAGATCGGGCACGGTAATTTTTCCGCTGCCCATATTAGGAACAACACTCATGGTGGCCTCCGGTGCCGTTCCCTGCCTCTTGTGGAGGTGGCCGCTTACCGGCCAGTGGGATACAGCCCTGTACCTTACTTTTGCGAAGAATAGCAAACTCCGATGCGATTCACCAGAAAATTCATTGCCTGCATCGTGTCGTTTCAGACCGCTCGCGGCGCTTGCGCGCGTCCTTTCCACTGTCCGCCGCGTCCCAGCCAGTAGCGCACTGCCGCTACCCAAGTTGCGTAGGAGTAGAACCCCGCAGCGAGCGGAAGCAGCGGGGCCCACAGCGCGGACATCCGATAAAAACGCAATGTGGGCAAAAACGACAGCGACATCAGCGCCCACGCGGAGATTCCGAATGCTATTGCGACTAAATTCTTCGCGAAAAGAAGTGCAACTGGCGCGAGGTACGTCAAAAACATTCCCAGCAGCGTGCCCAGCAGTAGCAGCGAAGAATATCGAAGCTGAGTGAACGCCGTGCGCGCGACCATGTCGCGAATCTCACCGAAAGTTCCGTAGCCGCGCAGGCTCTGGCTTGCGCGCGTCAATCCCATCCAGATTTTTCCGCCGCTCTTTTTCACCGCGCGCGCCAGCGCGCAATCGTCAATCACTTCGCCGCGAATCGCCGCGAGCCCACCGCTGCGTTCCACTGCTTCGCGACGCAGCAAGATACATCCTCCCGCTGCGCCGGCCGTCCGCGCATTCGGATTCGCGATCCAGCGCGGCGGATAGAGCTTCAAGAAAAAAAACAGAAACGGCGGAATCAGCAATCGTTCCACTGTCGTCTCCGCTGGTAGCAAAACCATCAGCGAAGCGATGTCGAGCTTGCCGTTCTCCGCGCGTGACACGAGACGCCGCAACGTTTTCGGCGCATGCACGATGTCCGCGTCCGTAAACCAGTAGAACGAAGCGGAAGTCGCGGCAGCGCGTGCGACGCCTTGGTTCAACGCCCAGAGCTTACCGGTCCAGCCTTCGGGCAGCGTTGCGGCTGCGTGCACGGAGACGCGCTCGGTTGCGCCTGCCGTTGCCGCAGCGTTTTGCGCCAGCGCCGCGGTTCCATCGTTGCTGTGGTCGTCCACCACGATGATGGAGAATTCCCCGGCGTAGTTTTGCCGCGCCAGCGAATCCACGGTTCGCGCAATGGTCTGCGCTTCATTGCGTGCGGGCACGATTGCAACGACGCTTGGCCAATCATGGAGAGGCTTGGGCGAAGTGCGATCGTCGTCAAATTCGCGAAGCCGCCAGAAAAATCCGCGCGCGAAAAAAAGATAGAGCCAAATGGCCAGCGGAATCGCGGCGATGAAAAGCAATCTCAGGTGCACAGGCCATTCTGCAACGGGCCGAGGCCGCGCCGCTAGGCGAGATCTTCTGCGCGGATGGGCAGGCGGCGGATGCGTTTGCCGGTTGCCGCGAAGATGGCATTGCACACGGCAGGTGCGATCGGCGGCGTGCCCGGTTCGCCGATGCCGCCCGGCGCTTCGTTGCTGGGTACGATGTGCACTTCAATCTTGGGCATTTCGTTCAAGCGCAGCATTTCGTAATCGTTGAAGTTCGATTGTTCGACGCGGCCCCGACCGATGGTGATTTGGCCTTTCAGTGCGGCGGTCAATCCATAGACGATGCCGCCTTCCATTTGCGCGGCGATGATGGCGGGATTGACGTAACGGCCGCAGTCCACCGCGCAAACCACGCGGTGCACGCGGACTTCGCCGGAGCCGCGGTTGACGCTCACTTCGGCGACTTCCGCCACATAGCTTCCGAAGGATTCCACGACGGCGATTCCGCGCGTGCGGCCCGCGGGCAGTGCCTGCCCCCAGCCGGCCTTGGCGGCGGCGAGTTCCAGCACGCCGCGATGGCGCGGCGAAGCGGCAAGCAATTTGCGCCGGAATTCAAAGGGATCCTTGCCGCCGGCTTTGGCCAGTTCATCGATGAAACATTCCGCGATGTAGCCGTTCTGCGAATTTCCCACGGAGCGCCAAAAACCGACCGGGACGCCTGCTTCCGTCAAAACGTATTCAGTCTGAAAATTCGGAATGGCGTAAGCCAGGTTCGCCGCGCCTTCCACGGAACTGGAATCGAGCCCGTTTTTCACGGAGCCCGGGAAGAAGCGGTTCAGAATGGACGGGCTAACGATGTGGTGCTTCCACGCGACAGGCCAGCCATCGGCGTCCAGCCCAGCCACCAGCTTGCTGTATGCTCCAGGGCGGTAAAAATCGTGCTGCATGTCGTCTTCGCGCGACCATGTTACCTGCACGGGGGCGCCCGCGGCTCTTGACGCTTCCACCGCTTCGGTGACGAAGTCCTGCTCGGCGCGGCGGCCAAAGCCTCCGCCGAGATACGTGGTATGAATGCGAATGTGTTCGGGTTTGAGGCCGGTAATCCTGGCGCCGGTATTTTGGTTGAAAGTTTGGAATTGCGTGGGCGCGTAGATGTCGCAGCCATCCGCGCGCACATCGGCGGCGCAGTTCATCGGCTCCATGGTGGCGTGCGCGAGGAAAGGAACCTCGTACACCGCTTCCACTTTTTTTGCGGCACTGGCCAAGCCCGCTTCGACGTCGCCATCCTTGCGTGCGATGGCGCCGGGCTGTTCGGCGCGCTCCGCAAAAAGTTTGCGAATGGCGTCGCTGGTATTTGCGGCGTTGGGACCTTCGTCCCAGGTGATGGCCAAAGCACGGCGGCCTTGCATGGCCGACCAGGTGTTATCGGCGATGACGGCGACGCCGGTGGAAATTTCAACGACTTGTTTCACGCCGCGCACGGCTTTTGCTTTCGCCGCGTCGAAAGTTTTTACTTTTCCTCCGATAACCGGGCAGCGCGCCACGACCGCGTGCAGCATATTCGGCAGGCGCACGTCGATGCCGAAACCCGCGCGGCCCGTCACTTTCGATGGCGTGTCGAGCCGCTTCACTGGTTTGCCGATAAATTTGTAATCTTTCGGATCCTTCAGCGCGGGCTTCCGCGGTACAGGAAGCTTCGCGGCTTCTTCCGCGAGCGCGCCGTAACCCAGCTTCCTTTTTGTCGGCGTATGGATGACCGCATTGTTCTCGGCGCGGCACGAGGATTCCTCGACGCCCCAGCGCTTGGCTGCCGCGGCGACGAGCATCTCGCGCGCCGCGGCGCCTGCGTTGGTCAGCGGGCCCCAGGAAGCGCGAATGCTGGTGCTTCCTCCGGTGCCCTGCAGGCCAAAGAGCGGATTGAAATAGGGCGGAGCGGCGGGAGCGAATTCGGTCTTTATCTTTTTCCAGTCGAGCTCGAGTTCTTCCGCGAGCAGCATGGCCAGCGAGGTGGTGACGCCCTGTCCCATCTCGGATTTGTCGATCAGCAGAGTGACGCTGTCGTCGGGGGCGATGCGTACCCAGGCGTTCAGGGCTGTGGGTTCTGCGGAGGGAGCGACGGAGAGGACTTCAAATTTTCTTGGCAGATAGAAGCCGATGACCAAGCCGGCGCCGCCGGCGGTGGTCTTTTTTAGAAATTCGCGACGAGTTGCAACCGGGGCTGTGGCCATGGCGGACCTCCATGTTTTCCTGAACAGAATGGCGGCTAGTACTTACTTTCATAAATAAGAGTACTTTGACTTGGGTGCTGAAGGGAAGACCGCTGTTTTCTTCCACTCGAAGGGTGCAGCCTTCTTGTTGTAAGCCTCCACAAAGCGG
>JAYVMO010000305.1:0-3442 GCA_043758915.1 Acidobacteriota bacterium
AGCGTGCGGTTTTATCCGCAGTCGGCGCAGTCGCTGGAGGATATTTCGGCGGCGCGCGCGGCGAGCGATGTCGCGGAGCTGATCGAGCAGAACAATCAGGTCGAGCAGTTGCTGACCTCGATCGGGTATTTTTTGTGGACGGATGGAAAGCTTGGCGCGTACGTGCGGTACGTCGCGGACGGGCAGCGTTTTGGCTTTCACGAAGAGAATATTCTGGAAGCGCTCGAGATTCCGCTGGGCGAGGATGTTTACGCCTGCCCGGGGTGTGGCAAAGAAACACCAGCGCCCTCTTTCTCGCCTGTCATCCTGAGCGACAGCGAAGGATCTCAACCGCAAGTGGACCGAGCCTCATCCGACGATGAGATTCTTCGGGGCGCAAACAACGCGCCCCTCAGAATGACACCGCCTCCTGTTTGCTCAGGCTGCGGGGCGGAACTGGCGGAGGAAAATCTGCGTAAGGCAGAGCGCGTGACCGTTCCGCGCATCGCGGGAACGCGGCGCGTTCCAAACGGCCAGGAAGTCATTTCGATTGCCGGCGGGCTGGAGCTGAACACGCCGGTGTGGGCGAACGAGATGCACGAGTATCCCTACCTGCAATGGCAGGCGGAAGTGCATCGCGCTAAATTGAAAGCGACGTATCCGCACGCAGCGAACAAGATTGAAACTTCGCCCTCGCAGGGGGCCGAAGACGTCTACGCGCGCGTGTCGCGGCTAAGCGTCGAGCAGGGGCTGCCGTCGATCCATCCAGGCGACGCGCTGATGAACCTGATCACGTTTGACCGCACGTGGCTGCGGCCGTGGGCGTTCTACTCGATTGAAGACGAAGCCGTGCGCGGCGAGCTGCTGGCGCTATTTCCCAACGGCTGCTACGTGGCGTTTGCCGGCGATACGTACTGCGAAGCGCGCAACGAATCCATGGACGACCACTGGCGCGTGCTGCACGCGCTGCCGGGCGACGGGCAGAACCGACCCAGCGTGGGCGATTCGCTGGTGCAGGTGCAGGAGCGCTACAACGTTTTGTCGAACATGCAGGCGGAGACGTACGAGTACGGCATTCCGCCCATTTACGCCGATCCGCAGGTGCTCGATTTTGACGCGCTGGCGAATCAGGTGGCCGAGCCTGCGGCGCATTTCCCGGCGCGCGCGCGGCCGGGACAGCCACTGGCGGCGGGATTTTTCCAGCCGGCGCCGGCGCAAGTTCCGCCGGACATGATTCGCCATCAACAGGATTTGATCGGGCCGGTGGCGCAATTTCTTACCGGACTTTTTCCCGCGGTTTTTGGCGGGAACATGGAGGACGTGAAAACGGCGTCGGGTTATGCGCTGGCGCGCGACCAGGCGCTGGGGCGCCTCGGGCTGGTTTGGCGGCGCATGAAGCAGTTTTACGCCGACGTGATTCTGCTGGGCGTCGATTCCTTCCGCAAGAACCGTCCGGAAGACGCGGAGATTTCGTTGCTCGGGCCGGGCGGCGTGTTCGATTCGCGCGTGATTCGCACGGTGGATTTGAAGGGCAACATCTGCGTGCATCCGGAGGCGGATGAAACGTTTCCCCGGTTGAAGTCGCAACAGCGCGGCGTCTTGCAACAGCTCTTCGGCATTAACGATCCGGTGATCCAGCGCGCGCTGACCGAGCCCGCAAATCTCGGCTATATCAAGAATGTTCTGGGGCTGAGCGAGCTGGTCTTGCCAGGCGAAGATTCGCGTAACAAACAATTGCGCGAGATTCAGCAGTTGCTGGCCAGCGCGCCGATTGTCATTTCCATGCACGGGTCCGGCGTCGCGCATGTCGAACCTCTTTCGGACATGTTGTCGAGCTCCGGTGTTGGGGCGACCCCGGGGTTGCCCGCTGCAAATGGCGGCGACGGGGGAACGGGCGGGGCAAGCCCCGCCGCTACAAATGCTTCGGACCGCGGCGGGCACCAGTCACCAGCCCGCCCCGACATTGTCGGGGTCATGAGTCAGCAGCCCGTCCCGACATTGCCGGGGTCACCGACTCTCGTGCTGCCCTCGGTGCCGGTGGATCAACTGCTCGATGATCACGCCGTGGAATTCGAGGAGTGCAAGCGCTGGGCCAACTCCGAGGCTGGCCAGGCCGCGCACATGACCAATCCCGCAGGCTTTGCCAATGTACGCGCGCATGCCGAGGCTCATCTGCGCGCGATGGCGAGTAGCGCAATGGCTACCGGAACGATGCCTGGCGCACCGCAAGCGCCAAAGGGACGCTAATGCCACACACCGATCAATTCGTTGTCCCAAACGAAACGCCTCATGGGAACGGTGGAAGCAGCCTGCACGATCTGTTTGCACTGACGGATGAGCAAATTCTAGAGATCGAGCCGGAAGCGCAGGACGTTGAAATATCGAGCGCGCAATCCTCGACGCCCGAAGAAGCAGCTACGCGTGTAGCGCCCCGACTCGGGTCGGGGCGGTCTTCCTCCGAAATCGCGCAGGAAAAAAAGAGCCTCGACTTGGATCGGGGCGCTACTCGAAGCACTGCCGATGCGCCAAGTGCCGAGGCCGCAGGACACGCATCACGGGACACTGGCCACGACACACCGCCAGGAGTGGCTGTGCCACTGGAGCCGCCGGCGTGGCTGGCCGCGCAGATGAAAGACCCGTGGAGCGGGGAAGAAGCGCGCGAGCTTTGGAATGGCGTGCTCCAGGCGCGGCAGGAAGCGGTGGCGTATCGCGAGGTGTTTGCGACACCGCAAGATGCGCGGGCGCTGAAAGAATTGTATCCGGGCGGCGTCAGTGAAGCGCGCGCCACGGCGGAGCGGGCGCGGGTGCTCGACGATATCGACCGCGCTTACTTTGGCGCGGCCGGCAAATCGGCCGAAGAAACCAGCGCGTCACGCGCGCAACTTGCCGCCATGATGATGCGCGAGGAGCCGGCCGCGTTTCGAGAGATGGTGTTTGCCGGATTGCGGGCCATCGAGGAATCGGACAAGGGAATCGGCGGCGGGGCAACGCGCGGGGCCAGCCCCACCCCTACAGCGGCGCGCACGGAATTACGCGGGAACGGGGATCGCGGAACACTGGACACGGCATACGGCACGCCAGGGAACGCGCAGCAGGCGCAGGTGGCCGCCTATGTGGCATTTGAAAAAGCCGCGAATGAAGAATTGGAGCGCAGCGTTGGCGGCGCGATCGAGCGAACGCTGGAACAAGCGTTGCCGAACATCAGCAACCGCGGTGAAGCCACAACCGTCGGGGGACGAACTATCGTGCCCCTGCACGAGCGCTTGAGCGCGGCGGTGCGGCAGGACGTGGAGCAGGCGCTCAAAGGCGACCGGCAACTCAGTGAGCAGATCGCGCAGATCCTTTCCGCGCGGCGCTTTGACGGCGAGACTCGCGCACAAGTGGTGCGTTTGATTGACGAGCGCGCCAGGCAGCTCGTGCCGGTCGCGGCCAAACGCGCGTTGAACGAGTGGACGCAGACGAC
>JAYVMO010000306.1:0-3414 GCA_043758915.1 Acidobacteriota bacterium
TCATTCTTGTGGCCGACCCGCGAAGGATACTGCGAAGAGGAAATCAGCGAGCCATCGGAATTCACCAGCTCCACGAAATCCAGGCTGTGATCCTGGGCCGCTCCGTTGGCATCGTGAACGTAGAGCGACGCGTCGGCACTGGGACGGGCCAGATCGAGCGCCATGCGCAGAGTGGTGTCCGAGTTGGTTATATTTTCGACCTGCTGAACAACCGTTTCGCCGCGCTGGGCGAATTCTTTTTTGAACTGAGCGACCAGGGAATCGGTGCGTTGCGCGTCCATGGATTCGAAGGAGCGCTGGGTGTAGTAGGTGACCCCGTAGGCCACCAAGGAAACCGAGGCCAGCACGGTGACGAGAAAAAATGCGAATAACTTAGCTCGGAAACTCATGGGCGCACCCCGGCTGCGCGTAACTTATCTGAATTTTTCGCCGCTTCCTCTGTGGAAGGGGTTTTATCGTTTGCTTCCAGCCAAACCTTAGAGGACACGATAATTGCCGATGATAACATGCCGCTCTGGCGGCTTATAGTTTCACCGCCCGTTGGCGCCGTAATTCATAATTGCGAAATGCGCGAGCGCAAAAACTGGGTAAGAAAGCGAGTGATAAAAAAGCGCCGGCTGGGTGGCGCGGGAGCGGCGCTGGTGGGAACAACCTGTGGCCAAAGGATACAAGCGCGGCGGTGCTTGCCTTTTTGCTCATAGTCAGTCGTCCAGCGACGCGGCCCGGGCCACCCGCAGGGGGTATGGCCGGCGTTACACGGGAGATCACCCTCGTAATCCCCCGCGATCTCTTAGGGACGGCGCGCGGGCTTGCGCTGCGCGGTAGCCGTGGCAACGGGCGCCGGATCACCGGAGTCGTCGCCGGAAGCGTCCGAATTGTTGTTCGTGCTGCCAATTCCGTTGCTGAAGGCGGAGCGCATTACGTCCGAAGCGAAGAAATTTTTACCGTCCATGGGAACCATCATGATTTGCAACTTGTCGGACAGGCGTTCGGCGATGATTTTTTGAATGAGCATGGGATTCTGCTTGAGCACCGCGGCTTCAAACTTCATGCGTTCGGAATCGGCTGCGGCGGTAACGCGGATGTGATTGGCTTCGGCGTCGGAAAGATTCTTCTGGCGCTCGAGCTCGGCTTTGCTGTCGATGACTTTGGCTTGCGCGGCAGCGTCCGCGTTCTGCAGCGTGGATTCCTTGCGAGCCTGGGCCTCCAGCTTGGTCTGTTCGATCTGCTTCTGCTTCAGGGGCAGGGTGTATTGCATGGCGTCCGATTCGGCCTTGGCCTGCAAGACGCGAACCTGAGCTTGCGCTTCGGCCTGCTTCACATCGCGCACTTTCTGAGCTTCGGCCTCCAGTTCGGCGATGCGAACTTGTTTGAGCTTGATGTCCTGCTCGGTGGTGAGGCGTTCATTCTCCTGCTCTTTCAGGAGCAAGCCTTCGAGTCCTTTGGAGTATTCCGCGGGCAGTTGAATGTCTCGCAGCAAAACCTCGCGGACTACGATGCCATCGGCGCCCAGGCGGTTCTTGATTGCGTCGGAAGCTTTGGTGCGTAGCTCCTCGCGCTTCACGGCGAAAATTTCGCGGGTCTCGTAATTTGGCGCGAGCTGGCGGTACGTGGAGGTGACGACCGGGCCGACAACTTCATCGCCCACAGGCTGCGGAAGATTCTGGTGGATCAAGGTGAGCTTGGAGGGATCGAGGCGGTAGCGGACGCTGACGGCCAGACCGAGGTTGAGGCCTTCGCGCGCTTGAACCGTTAAAACTTCGCCAGTGCTTTTTGGCGTTGGGGCACTGACCGTGGTGTAAACCTGTTCGCGCGTGTCATACAGAACGACGGAGTCAACCAGCGGAGCGAGGAAGTGTACGCCGGGATAGAGAGTGCCCGGGCGCACGCCGGAAAATTGGCTGACGCGAATCGCCGCGAAGCCGTCCGGAACTACCAAAATACTGAAGGCAAGCAGGATGGGAAGGATTCCGAGCAGCGCGAGTTGCTGGGCTAATTTCCAGCGGATGGGTGCGGAGCGCGACGTCCGGGGCGTGAGTCCCTGCAGCGTTCCGCCACCCGAGGGTTCCGCGCCGGCTTCGGAAAGTAACCTCCGAAGTTGCGCAGCCCGATAGATGTCGTACAACACGATTGCCGCGGCTGTAGCAAAGAGCCCGGTGCCGAGCATCGTCAACAGATATTTCAAAGCAAGCATGGTGTGTTTCCTTTCGTCCATTCATTGGGAGCGCTTGGCCGGGCTGGCGCGATGGCAGCGCCGTTCCCGTTGCGCGCGCTCCGCAAAATTTCCCGGGCTGCGCGGTTTTAGCGGCGCACCTTGGCGCAAGCGCGGGCCGCGAGTCTGGTGCCGCGCTCAAATTGCAACGGCGCACGACGCTGCGCGGTGGCCGGCCGCATCAGCAGGAAAACTCCGTTTAGCAGCGCCCAATCCAATGCGACGGCTGCGCTTACGGCGATCAATGTGGTGATTACAATTCCTGTAAAACCTAAAATGCCGGCCATGACGTTTCTCCTTAGATGGGGCTCGGAAATTTTTGCTTTAGCGCCGCAATGCGGATTCGTTTACGCGCTGCGAAGCGCAGAATTGCTGGACGCGACTTGCGACGCGAGAAGGATCTTGCGGACGCGCCGCGTGAGCGAAGACGGTGAACAGAGCAGCCAAAAGCAAAACGTGAAGCAGCGCGCCGCAGATGCGCTCTTGCTGGATTTTTCTTGTGGAGTTCATCGCGTGTCCTTGAGTTACCAATTTCTAGTTACGGCGGAGAGAATGGCAGGCGTCGGGCCATAAAGCATCTAATTGATAAAAGGGTAGTTAGCTGCTCTTCGGGGAGCTGGGCCGTGTGGTTTGGAGCGCACGGCGTGTTGCGGTGGACACAGCGGGACCTATTCCCAGGCTGCCAGCTGAGGGAGATTTTGCGTCTGCGGCGTACGGGCGTTACTCTTAGTCGAGGTTGACCTGAAGCTACCTATGACCCAATCGCAGGGTTTTCGCATCGGCCGGATTTTCAGCATACCCATATTTCTGGATTACAGCTGGGTGCTGATTTTCGGACTGATCACGCTGATGCTGTCGATGCAATTTACGAAGGAGCATCCGCACTGGAATACGCAGGAACAGTGGGGCGTGGGCATTGCGACGAGCCTGCTGTTTTTCGGGTCGGTAGTGTTTCACGAACTGGCGCACAGCTTGGTGGCACAGCATTACAAAATCAAAGTGCTCTCGATCACGTTGTTTCTCTTCGGAGGCCTGGCGCGGATTGCGCGGGAACCGAGCCGGGCGATGCAGGAATTTAATATTGCGATTGCCGGCCCACTGGCCAGCGGATTTCTGGCGTGCCTGTTTTTCGGCGTGAAGCTGGCTTTTCCCGGGCAGGAAATGATCGGGGCCGCGGCGGACCATCTGGTGTTCACGAATAA
>JAYVMO010000307.1:0-3136 GCA_043758915.1 Acidobacteriota bacterium
CAGCATCCCCTTATCGTCGGAAGACCCGCGTCCGTAAATATATCCATCCTTAACCACGCCTGCGAAGGGATCCACGGTCCACTTGGTGCGGTCCACGCCCACCACATCCATGTGCGCGACCAGCAGTAAAGCTTTCGCCGGATCGGCTACCACACTGCTGCGCAAACGGGCCACCAGCGCGCTGCGTACCGGTCCCACGGCCAGCATTTCGGATTGAATGCCTTCGCGCGTCAGCACATCCGCAAGGTATTTCGCCGCAGCCTGTTCGTTTCCCGGCGGATTGGTAGTGTTGATTTTTATCAGATCGATCAACCAACCCTGCGCCTCGCGCGCCAGTGAAGATGTATCTCCAGCCATCGACTGGCTCGCGGGAATGCCCATAGCGGGAGGGTTCTGCGCAATTTGCGCACGGATCGGCGCAGCTTGGCTCGCCGCCGCTGCCAAAACACACAATATCGAGAGGCCGGTACGCTTCCAGCTCAAGAAATCACCCCCAAAAGTTGAATGTGTATTTTGCACTCAGTGAAATTCATACTAACATGCCAAGTCAACGCATCAGAGCAGTGCTCGCGGCAGGCGTTGCCTAATCTGCACTCTTCCCGCGGCGCGCAGCACATGAATTGCATCTAACATTCGGAATCTTCAGGAGCAGAGAAAAAGGGGTCAAGGATGCCAAGGCTTCGGACATGCAATATAAATAAGATTTTGCTGTTAGCTCTAATGCTTCTCCTGTCTGGTGTTTCTGTACGGGCGCAAGCTCCAGAAGGCCCACAAGGCGGCTCTCCCACTCCGTCCACCCCCGCGCCCCAGCAATCTGCGCCCCAGCAACAGCCGCCCGCCAAAAAGCCGGAACAAAGTGGCGTCAGCATTTCCGTCGAAGTGCCCGTAGTGACGCTCGACATCGTGGCCGCCACCGAACATGGCGATATTATTCCCGGCCTGAAGAAAGAAAATTTCCGCATTCTTGAAGACGGCGCTCCGCAAACCATCACCAATTTCAGCCCCAGCGACGCCCCCATCACCATGGTTCTGATGCTGGAGTTCAGCAGCCGCGGCTACTACAGCTTTTTTAGTTATTACGCCAAATATTGGTCCGGCTATCTTTTTCCCAATTTAGGCAAACAGGATTGGGTGGCGCTGGAGACTTTCGACATGAGGCCGCGCATTGAGGTTGACTTCACCCAGGACAAAAACGAATTGATGGCCGGCGTGAACCACCTGTTCTTTCCGGGGTTCAGCGAATCCAATTTATTTGACGCGTTGCTGGACACGGTGGACCGCCTTAAGGATGTGAAAGGCAAAAAATCAATCGTCGTGCTTGCTAGTGGTGTGGACACATTCTCAAAGCACACTTTGGATCAGACCCTCAAACTGTTGCGACAAACTGACGTGACAATATTCTGCTTCGGATTAGGCCGGGCCTATCAGAATTTCACGGATATGAATACCGGAGGAATGGGTTCCATCGCGCGCATGAACTATCTCCAGGGGGAAAATCAATTAAAAACATTCGCGCATATGACCGGCGGAATGTCCTGGTTCCCGCAATTTGAAGGTGAGATGTCCGGCGATTTTCAAGCACTGGTGGCGTTCCTGCGTCATCAATACAGCGTGGCCTACACACCTTCCAACACCACCCCGGACGGCAAATTTCGCAAAATTAAGGTGGAGTTAGTCGCGCCGGACGGCGGGCCACTCACGGTCACCGACCAAAAAGGCAAAAAAAAGAAAGTCGTCGTGTACGCCCGCGAAGGTTATACCGCTCCCAAAGGCGGCGTTGGCGATTAATTTCTCCCTTCACTAGTGCGAAGCGCAATAAGAAGTACAGGTAAGAAGATCCGCTAAGAGCGGATCCGCAAGTCGCGGCCAGTCATGTCGGCGGGCGCGGGCTCGCCAAGAATCCCCAGCATAGTGGGAGCAATGTCCCGTAGCGCTCCTCCGGGAGCCAATCGCAGTTGCTCGTTTTCCGTTACACAAATGAACGGAACCGGGTTGGTGGTGTGATAGGTATGCGGCCCGCCGGTTTTCGGGTCAACCATCGTCTCTGCGTTGCCATGATCAGCGGTGATGATCCACGCCCCTCCGCGCGGCTTCATCGCCTGATAAATTCGCCCCAATCCCGCATCCACCGCTTCCACCGCCTTGATGGTGGCTTCCAGTTTTCCCGAATGCCCCACCATGTCCGCATTCGCGTAATTCATAATGATGGCGTCAAACTCGCCTTTTTCAATCGCATTCACAATGGTGTCCGTAATTCCCGCCGCCGACATCTCCGGCTTCAAATCGTAAGTCGCTACTTTCGGTGATGCCACCAGAATCCGCTCTTCCCCGTCGAACGGCTTTTCCACTCCGCCATTGAAAAAGTAGGTGACGTGCGCGTATTTTTCCGTTTCCGCGCAGCGTAGATTCCTGTACTGCAGCTCCACAAACACTTGCGCCAGAATGTTCTCCATCTTTTCCGGGGAAATTATGCACTTCAACCACGGCCAGTTCTTGTCGTACTTGGTCATCGCCACGTAAAAAACGTTCTTCGGCCGCTTGGCGTCGGCAAATTTATCGAAATCCGGCGCCACCAGCGCATAGGTCATCTGTCGCGCCCGGTCCGCGCGAAAATTGTAAAAAATCACCGCATCGTCATCGCGAATCGTCCCAACCGGCTCGGCGGAACTACCTTCACCCCTGGTAATTACAATCGGCATGACAAATTCGTCGGTGACGCCTCGCTCGTAACTCGCCTGCAGCGCCGCCACCGGATCGCCGCTCTTCAGTTCCGCTTCGCCATGCACCACCGCGCGATACGCCAACTCAATCCGCTCCCAGCGATTATCCCTATCCATCGCATAATAGCGCCCTACCATGCTGGCAATTTCACCTACCCCCAGCTCGCGCATTTTTTTCTGCAGCTTGCGCACAAACTCCAGCCCGCTGTTGGGCGGCGTGTCTCGCCCGTCCATGAAACAGTGCACAAAAACCTTCTCTACCTTTTGTTGTTTGGCCATTTCCAGCAGTGCGAACAGATGATTGATGTGCGAATGCACTCCGCCATCGCTCAGCAGGCCGACAAAATGCAACTGCTTCTGCCGCCCGCGTTCCATGGCCTGTTGAAACAACGGCACCTGGTCCAGTTGCTTGTTCG
>JAYVMO010000308.1:0-3778 GCA_043758915.1 Acidobacteriota bacterium
AAAGACGGATCCGTTTTTACCGACTGCATATCTTTGTAGCCATCGTCACGCGCTTTGCGGAGATAAATGATGCAGCGCTCCAGGTTGCCGGCTTCGGCAAAGGATTTGGCGAGCAGAAAATAAAATAGGCCGCGCTCGGAGGTAACGGAGCGGTCTTGGATAACCGTGCCGGCGCGCGAATGATTGGGATCCAGCGATTCCGGGTCAAGCAACAGGGCCTTCCGGAAGGATGCAATGGATTCGCCATATTCCTTCTGGCCGAAATAGGCATAACCCAGGTTCAGATAGAAGGGCGCAAAGTCTTCGCGCAATTTCAATGCGCGTTTGTAGGCGCGAATGGCTTTGGCATATTTCCTGCGCTCGTACCAGATGGTGCCGGCATTATTCTGCGCGTCCGCGTAGTTGTGGTCGAGTTTTGCGGATCTTTCGTAGCACTTCAGCGCGGCGTTCAATTCGGCTTGATTGTGAAAACTAATGCCCAGTTCGTTCCAGTAAAGAGCGTTATTGGGCTCGCGCTGGGTGAGCTGGTAGAACAAATTCTGCGCTTCGCGATACTGCTTGCGAACCAGGTATAGCCGCGCCAACTCCTCGTCACCGATGGCGCTTTGCGGTCGCGCGGCTTGCGGACTCTGCGGAGACACGAGTGACGGCAGATTTGCCGACACCTCGCGCGGGGCGGTCGCCGCGGTAACTCTACCGGGCGCGACTATCGCTGAAGCAAACCCCGTCGAGGTAACCCCAGTCCGGGTAACCCCCGCCGAAAGCACTTCCGCCGGCGGCGCCTCGGGCGCATCGAATCTGGATTGAGCGTGAACAGAAAACAGGAGGGAACTTGCTACTAAACCAACCACCGGAATCGCCAAGTAATGCGTGGTCATGGCGAGTCTCCTTTGTCCCGAGCAGGTTTGTCGGGTTCTTTCTTCTTGCCCCCAAAGATACCAAAAATCTTCTGTAAAGGACCTTTTTTCTTGTCCGCAGCCTTGCCGGGGTCGCTGGAAGCTCCGTTCGCCGCGCCATTGGGATCGCTCTGCCCGTTGGGATTTGCGTTCACGTTTTCCGGCTGCGGCGGCTTGGGAGAACCTCCTCCGAAAATATGCGAGAGGAATGAACCGCCGGCGCTGGCCGGGCCGTGGCCACCGTGCAGTTCGCAAAACTGAGTAGGCGCCGAGCCGGCGATGTAGACTTCTTCGCGCGTTACCGGGCAACTGGGCGTGGCCAGTTGCAGGGTGTCCGAATCGATCAGCGTATTTTGAATCCCATCCGGCATGGAAAATTCTTTGGCGTCGCGATAGCCCGGCAAAGCGGTAGCCTTGATCATGAAGTCGGCCCAGATGGGTGCGGCAACCGTGCCGCCGGAAAGCCCCAGGTCGTGATTGTCGTCAAAGCCGATCCAAATCACGCAAACCAGATTGCTGGTGAATCCGGAGAACCAGCCATCACGCGAAGTACCGGTTTTCCCGGCGGCGGGTAACGTGAAGCCCTTGGCGCGAACGGCTGCTCCGGTGCCTTTGTTCAAAACATCTTTCATCAAACTATCTACCAGATACGCAACGCGCGGATCGAGAACCAACTTCGTGGATGGCGAATATTTCTCCAGCGTGTTGCCGCCGGCGCTGGTGACATTCTTCAAGAACACCGGTTCCGCGCGCGTGCCAACCGTGGCAAATGCGGTGTAAGCACCGGCCACTTCCACCGGAGTCATTTCATAAGCGCCCAAAGCGATCGCAGGCGTGGGCCGAATATTCGCGGACACGCCCATCTGCCGCGCAATTTGAACCACCCGGCCATAACCAACCATCTCCGCAACTTTTACAGTGGCCACGTTGAGTGAATTGGTCAGGGCCTGCCGCACCGTAACTTTACCCATGAATTTTTCGCCGTAATTGTTCGGCGTATATTCCTGGCCGTCGAATTCGAATACCGTTGGCTCGTCCTCAATGGTGGTTGCCGGAGTGACCACCGGTTGCGCGCCATCCACGGCATTGTTGAACGCCGCGGCGTAAACGAAAGGCTTGAACACCGAACCCGGCTGGCGATGCGCGAGCGCGTGGTTCAACTGGCTTTGCCCGTAATCGCGGCCGCCGATCAGCGCTTTGATTTCTCCGCTGCGCGGATCCAGCGCGACCAGCGCGACCTGCGCCTGGGGTATCGACGCCGCACTTTCCTGCTTGCCTTTGGCTTTGCGCCTCTTTTCATACTTCTTGGCCAGCAGCGCATCCACATTCTTCATGCCTGCTTCCACGGCCACCGCCGCGGCCCGCTGCAATTGCGGATCCAGCGTTGTGTACACGCGATAATTCTGGCCGAGCAGTTCCGCCTCGCTGTACTTTTCCAGCAGGTGGTCCTTCACCATGTCCACGAAATACGGAGCTTCGTTTCCAGAGACCGATGTGCGAAACATCTTCAGGGGAACGCGCTTGGCATCCTGCAAATCGGCTTCGGTGACGTATTTATTTTCCAGCATTTGCGTCAGCACGCGGTCGCGGGCCTGCACCGCGCGCTCCGGATGGCGATCCGCGACGGAATAATAGTTAGGCGCGCGAATCAAGCCGGCAAGAAAGGCGCACTCCGGCAAAGTTAGCTGGCGCAGATCTTTGCCAAAATAGGCGACGCTGGCCTCGGCGAATCCGCGAATCCCGAAGCTTCCGCGATTGCCGAGATACACTTCATTGGCATACATCTCGAAAATGCGCTGCTTGCTGAAGCGCTGTTCCAATTCCAGGGAAAGCATGGCCTCGGAGAGTTTGCGTTTCCAGGTGCGATCCGAAGTGAGGAAATAGGTGCGCGCAACCTGCATGGTGATGGTGCTGGCGCCTTGAAAATGCTGACTGCCGCGCACGTCCGCCCACGCCGCGCCTGCGATACGGATGAAATCGAAACCCGGATGCTCGAAGAATCGCTTGTCTTCGGCCGAGAGAATCGCCTGCACCAGAATCGGGGGAAGATCGTCGTAGCGCACCGGACGGCGTTTTTCGCGCGCGCTGTCAAAAAGATTGGTGATCAGTTCGGGTTCAATATCCGCGCTGCCCATATCCGGGCCGCCCGAAATCGGGCGAATGGCGCGAATTCCCTTGTTATTGAATTGCACCGCGATGGCATTGGTTCCCGCAAAATAGGAAAGCTTTGACGGGCGAATATCGAGAGTGCCGCCATCCAGCGTGTATTCGCCGAGCGAACCTTCGCTGGATTCCGAGCGATAACCGGAGCGCTGCAGGTACATGATGAGGTCGTCCGCGCTCAGCGGCTGTCCGTCCGAAATGCGCTCCGGGGAAGAAAAAATCTGCGTCGTATTCTGCAGGATGTGGCCGGAGAGCCGCGCGTCGATCATGCGGGCATACTTGATGTAAAAAAATGTGAAGAAACTGGCGGCTACGAGAAAAATTACGGCCGTGGAAATTAGCAGGCTCAGGCCAAGAGTGGACGTCCAAAAACCTTTTTTCAGGCGGAATCGCAAATAGTGCTCCCCCGAGGGTGAACATCTTATTGTCTCTTAAGCTGAGGCCGGCGCAAAGTCGCAGTTCGAATTAAGGAAAAAGAAATACGCCGGAGGCGGCGAACCAGTGCGGCAGGTGACGGCATTTAGCGGTAGCTACACGCTACCGCATCAAATCAATGCCTTCGCTGGTGTCGTTGAAATTCAAATCGGTCTTGTAAACCATAAAATCCACGGGGACCGAGTAGCTGATGCTGATTTCCATTCCGTGATTGGTGGGATTGACCTTGATATCTTCGCGTTTCGCGGGAATGTCCAAATCCTGGATCACTTTAAAAAGTAAAT
>JAYVMO010000309.1:0-5763 GCA_043758915.1 Acidobacteriota bacterium
GCGGGCGCGGGCGCGGCAAATAGCGTGGAAGGATTTGGCGAGGTAATGGCCGTGGAAAACCCGGGCGACGCGGACCCGGTGGCCGGCGACGCGATCGCCTCACCGATCGTGTCCATTGGCTCGATAAGCGTCACTTTGGCCGCGGAGGTACCGGCAAAATTCACTAGGGTACTCTCGCCAGTCTCATTGCCGGTTGCGACGATTTCTTGTGCATGCGCCACACACACGCACCCTAGCCCAAGTAAACCCACTACCAATGGCCTCATCATGTTTTTACCCTCAGAGGGTTGACCCCACGCCTGGAATCAGCCACATAGTCTACGTTAAACACGACAGAGGGCTTTTGTCTATGTTCTTTCGCGGGAATGGTACGAAGAAAAAACGCCTCCCACGCCGAGGCCGGGCTTTTCGGAACAACCAGCCAGCCTATCGGCCGTGGCGCAGGTAGTCGTCCGTTTTGTTCAGCCAGTCTTCGCGCGGCGGATCGAACACATCAAGGTCCACGGTGTCCTCGAGCGCCCAGGCTTCATGCGGCATGTTCGGCGGGATGCACAGCACTTCACCCGCGCGCACCACGATCTCTTTTCCGTCGATCGCAAACTTCAGCGCGCCCGAAAGAATGTAGGTCACTTGTTCGTTGTGATGATGGTGCATCGGAACGTGCGCGCCATTCTTCATCAGCACGCGCGCCAGCATGACTTTGTCGCCCACCACCATCTGCCGGTCAATGAGCGGATTCAGCGGCTCGCGCTGCATCTTTTCAAACTCGATGTGCTTCATTTGCGCCGTCGCGCTCATTTCAGGCCTCCATACAGTTTCGCGGCATTGTCGTGCAGATACATTCGCGCCAGCTCGATGGCCTTTTCTTCGCTGAACGCGCCCTCGGTGACCAGCTCCGCCAGAGCAGCCGCGAGCGCGGTACGCGTGGTACGCGCCGAAATCCAGAAGCTCTCCTCGGCCCCCAGCGCATCATTGAAGGGAAAGGCATCCGAGCCGTACATCATCTTGTCCGGAAACAAGGTGAGCAACTGCTTCAGCGCCTCTTTGAATTGCGAAGGGTAAAGCACTTCCGACTGGAACGACGTATCGAGATACACGTTTTTGACCGCCGTCAGCATCGCGGCTTCCGTGTCGTAGGGCCAGCCGCCATGCACCAGCACGAAGATGACGTTTTTGTAGCGCACATCGCGCAGCACATTTTCGAGGTTCAGGACGTTGCCGTTGCGCAGGCTAAAGTAATTGCCAATCCCCAGCGCGGTATGAAAGTGCATGGGCAGCTTCAGCTTTTCGGCTTCCCGGACCAGCACGCGGAAAATGTAGTCTTGAAATAGGCGATAGTCGTTCGCCGGCGGCACACCACCCGCGCGGTATTTTGCATAGATGGCTTCCGCCTCGGCGCGCGGCGGATCGCTGAAATACAGCGTGCGAAAATAAGCGGCTTCGAACTTCATGGCCACGCCACCGCGCTTCTGGTTCTCCGCCAGCGTGCGGTGCACGAAGTCTTCATACCCCGCGAGGTCCGCCGGGAGTCCTTCCACGCCTTCCTGCTTCTTGTAGCGCGCCAGCATTTTTTCCTGCAGCGGGATGTACACGCCCATGTCCGGGGTGCTGGCCGTCTGGTCGCGGTTGTCGAAGGGATAGAAGAACGAATCGGCGAAGAAGACCCAGTGGAATCGCTTGGTATCCAGGTAGGGGGCCATGAAAGCGCGGTTCGCGAGGCAGATGTCAACGTTTAGCTTGTCGAGGATGCCGTCAAAGTAGGCGGGATCTCCGGCTTTTTCCGCCGCTTTTTTCTTGTCGATCAGCCATTTCGCGTGTTCCGGCTTGAAATCGTCGTAGGGATAGCCAAAGAGGGCTTTGGCCGCCGCCACAAACTCGGGATTATCGTCGCGCAGACGGAGCATGCTGCTCTCATCGGGAGGCGCGGCCATGGCATCCACGTCGGAATCATCCGCAAATCCCGGGTGCGCGTGGTTGTCGTAGAGCGGTATTTTTTCGATCTGCGCGAGCAGTTTTGCGTACATTTTCTGTACGTCTTCGGAAGGGTACGGCTTCGCTTGCGCTCCTGCCGTCGCTGTCCACGCCAGCCCTAGAATCGTTGCGATCCCTAAGTTCATCAAACGTTTCATTTTTCGATTCTCCGTTGAATCCCAAACTCCATTCCCGCAATTCGTGATGTGAGATGGAGAGGAATGCATGTCTCTCCATAGTTTAGCGGGAAACCGCCGCGCGCCAGCGAACCGAGACGCGCTGCATGCGCTCCAGCGCCTCTTCCAGCAAATTCCGCGCGCTCACCAGCGAAAACCGCAGGTAATTCTTCCCGCCCGGGCCGAACGCGGCTCCGGCGATTCCCGCCACGCCGGTTTCTTCCAGCAGCAATTTCTGCACGTCCTCCGCGGGCATTCCGGTGTCCGCAATATTCACCCAGGCGTAGAACGCGCCATCCGGCGACTGGCAACGGAATCCCGTGATGCGATTCAGTCCGGCCACGAACAAATCGCGACGCTTGCGGTACTCCGCGACCATGGCCTCGACGGCCTGCGTGGAATCGCGCAGCGCCTCGATTGCGGCCACTTGCGTGAATTCCGCGGCGCACGTGAAGGTATTCAGCACCAGCAAGTCCATGGCATCCACGACGTGCTTCGGCGCCACCGCATATCCCAGCCGCCAGCCGGTCATCGCAAAACTTTTCGAAAACCCGTCGATGATCACCGTGCGCTCCGCCATCCCCGGCAGCGCCCAGATGGATTCGTACTCTCCGCGGAACACGATGCGCGCATAAATTTCGTCGGTCACGACCCAGAGATCGTGCTTGGCGGCCAGTTCCGCAATCTGCCGCAGCGCGGTCTCGCTGAAAACCGTTCCCGTGGGATTGTTCGGTGAATTGAAAATGATCACTCGCGTGCGCCGCGTGATTTTTGCAGCGATCTCTTGCAAGTCCGGCTGAAACTTGTTTTTCTCTTCCAGACCGAAGGGCACCGCCTTCGCGCCCAGCCCTTGTGTGAAGGACGGATAAATGGGAAATCCCGGATCGGGATACAACACTTCGTCGCCCGGCTCGAGGAGCGCCATCATTGCCAGCGAGAGCGCCATTTTGCATCCCGGCGCCACCAGCACTTGCTCCGCCGCCACTTCCAGACGCCGCGTGCGCTTCAAATACTCCGCAATGGCTTCCCGCAGCGCGGGAACTCCGCGCGTCGAACAGTAGCGGTCGCGTCCCGCCGCCACTGCATCCCGCAGCGCATCCACCACCGGCGCCGCCGGATGAAAATCCGGCTCCCCGAGCTCCAGGTGAATGATCGAACGCCCCTCGCGTTCGAGTTCCTTCGCGCGCGCGTAAATCGCCAGCGCGCCTTCGCCATTCAATTGTGAAACACGCGATGCAATCCGTGGCATGAATTTTCCCAGGAGAATCGTGGAATCTTACCACTTCGCGGCAGGAAGTGGTCCATTGGAATCGGCGGCCCGTCCACAAAATGCGGTGAAACCTGCTGTCCCGTCAAAAGCACGAGGGCGCAGCAAGCTGCGCCCTCGTGGCTGAAGTCCTGTAGTCGCGGCCTAGAACGCGTACAGCAGCGAAAACTGGATCAGCCGCGGCGTGCCGACCGCGCTGGTGATCTTTCCGAACGGATTGTTCTGAAGGATTCCATTCACGCAGCCCGGCGTGCCGCTGGTGCACTGGAAGCTTTCCACGTCGTTGACGGCCGGATTTGCAAAGTTAGCGTGGTTCCACAAATTGAAGAAATCCGTCGTAAAGCGCAGGCTCTGCCGCTCGGTAAGCTTGAAATTCTTGAGCAGCGAGAAATCCCAGTTCTGCTGGGAAGGCCCGCGGAAGATGTTTCGTCCCAGGTTCCCGAAGTCCGTGGTGCAGAAATTCGGGTCCGTCAGGCACTGCACTGGGTAGAGCTGCGCCGCGGGGGTTAAGGCATTTAAGTTGAAATAACCATTGGTGACCCGTGAGCCGATACTCCCGCTCGAGAGTGCGCTCGCCAGCGTGCTGCCCGAAGCCAAGCTGCCCGTTAGAGTGTTTGGTGTCGACCCCAGACCCAGGAACGCGCTGCCGGCTCCGGAATCGGTCACGGAGAATGGCGTGCCAGATTGGAAAATGGTTATGCCGCTGACCGCCCATCCAGCGAGCAGGCCATGCTTCCATCCTTCTGCCGTCGAGAAGAACGGCAGGTCGTAGCGATAACTCACGGTCAGCCGGTGCGTGCGATCGAAGTCCGAGAGGCCGCGCGATGCAGCCAGCGTGGACTCATCGTTGAAGGCCGTATTGAACGCCGTGTTGCCCGTCGAAGTCGCGTCGGTCGACCGGGAAAACGTGTACGCAGCCTGGAAGTAGCCCGCGGACCAGCGCCGCGAAACCGTGGTCTGGAGCGAATGATAGTGCGAGTAGGCATCATTCGCGAACAATTGGAAACCCGCATAACCATTGATGCCCTGCGCTCTGGAACGCGCGATGGCATTGTTGAACGTGTCGGTGGTAATCGTAAACTGCTGACCGCCCGCGGTGAGCACCACCGGGGTCTTTCTCGCGTCCTGCGCTTGCAAACTGTCGCGCGTTTCCCGGAGGTGCGTACTTTTCGTCCCGACGTACCCGACCTCGAGCACCCACTGCTTGCCAAGCGCGCGCTGGATGGTCAGGTTCCATTGCTGCGTATTGGGCACGACGAAGTGGCGTGGTACCTGCAGTCCGAAAATATTTAGAGATTGCAGCGGACCTGGGCACCCGCTCCCGCTGGCCGTGCCATAGTTGGCGGCCTGCGTGGTGTCTCCTCCGGGGAACCCCTGGAAGACGCTCAAACAGGGCACAAAGGTCGGATCGAGCGTGCCTGCCTGGGGAAGCCCATTGGGGTTGGGGTTCGGGCAAGCCGGCAGCGGGGTCTTCGAGAAAAAGGTGCCCAAGCAGCCTGGACTTCCGCCTCCAAACGCAACCGGCAAGAAGGGCGTTTGGAACGACAACTGGTCCGCGGCGCCGACATCTTCGCGCACATAATAAATGCCGTAGCCCGCGCGGACGGTGGTGGTGTGATGGCCGAAGAGATCGTAGGCCAGGCCGATGCGCGGCCCAAGTCCCGTCGAGTAGTTGTTATCAAAGGTTGTGCCGTTGGCGTTTCCCGTCAGGCCCGCAAGATTCAGCCCTTTCACGCAGGACGGATAGATAAACGGAAACTGCCCGGCATTCGCGAGCGCCGGATCCAGGTTTCCGATGTGGCAGAGATCGTCTTTGAAGGCCCCAAAAACTTCCGTGCGCAGTCCCAGGTTCAGAGTCAGATCGTGCCGGACCTTCCAATCATCTTGCGCGAAAAACCCGAAGTTATTGCTGCGGTACTGGTGGTTGGAGACGCCGCCACCGCCGAAACTAAATTGCGGGGAGCCTAAAAGGAAATTCTGGAAATCCGTGTGACCGTCCGGCGTGTTGGTGAAAAAGAGTTCACCGTTAAAGACCTGCGGGAAGTCCTTGTCCAAATTTACCCGCGTGAAATCGCCGCCGAACCGGAATACATGGGCGCCCTTGACCCAGCTCAGGTTGTCGATGAAGTTGTAGTTATTTTGTGTCTGGCTCTGGTTGCCGAAGGGGGCAGGGCCGATTTCAAATCCAGAGCTGGCCAAGACAAATTTGTAGATGGATTTGGTCACGCCGGTGGTCGGCCGCACGATCCCCAGATCATCGGTCGTTACCGGGGGCACGTTTATGAGGTCATCGTTGATGTGCACGAAACCGAATCGGAATTCATTCACCATCGTGGGTGAGAAAAGGTG
>JAYVMO010000310.1:0-11409 GCA_043758915.1 Acidobacteriota bacterium
AAAGAAGCGGGGAACACTACCCCAGAGGAGGAGTTGCATGGGCAACCCCTTGTTTGCGACGAAACCGATAGACACGCTACTCAGAGAGGCCTCCGACACTGGCGAGCACAGCCTAAAGCGCACGCTCGGTCCTTTTCAACTGACCGCGCTGGGCGTGGGGGGGATCATCGGCGCGGGCATTTTTGTGCTTTCAGGACTGGGTGCGCACTATGCCGGGCCGGGCCTGATGCTCTCGTTCGTGCTATCCGGGCTAGGCTGCGCGTTTGCCGCTCTGTGCTACGCGGAATTCGCGGCAATGATTCCCCTTGCAGGAAGCGCCTACACCTACGCGTATGCCACGCTTGGTGAACTCTTCGCGTGGATCATCGGGTGGGATCTGACACTCGAATACGCCATGGGCGCGAGCACGGTGTCTTCCGGCTGGTCGAACCACTTTATCGAACTGCTGAACATTTTCCATATTCGAATGCCGCTGTGGCTGGCATACGACCACTGGACGGCATTGCATACCGCGGAAAAGATGGTGGCGCGGCAGATGGCGCAGACGTCGGATGCCGCGCTGGTCCCCGGCACGCAGGCATTTCTGGACAAGGTCGGCGCCATCGTAGCTGGAAACTCGCCGGATCTGGTGGCTCGGGCGCACGACCTGGTGAATGCCCCGAAGATATTTGGTATGGAGATCGGATTCAATTTGCCGGCTTTTCTTATCGCGCTGGTGATTACCGCAATCCTGGTGGTCGGTATCAAGGAAAGCGCGAGGTTCAACTCCACGATCGTGGTGATCAAGGTAGCGGTAGTTCTGTTCGTCATCACATTGGGCTTTAAGTACGTTTCCTTCGCCAATTGGGGAAGCGACTGGCACAGTTTCGCGCCGATGGGTTTTTCGGGGATTGGAGCCGGGGCGGCGTATATCTTTTTCGCCTACATCGGCTTTGACGCCGTCTCGACGACCGCACAGGAAGCGAAGAATCCGCAGCGCGACCTGCCCATCGGGATTATTGCCTCACTCCTGATTTGCACGGTTCTCTACATCGCGGTCGCCGGGGTGCTGACGGGCATGGTGCACTGGCAAGACGTCAACATCGAGGCGCCGATTGCGCGGGCGTTCCTGGACCGGGGATTGACGACGGCCTCGCACATCATCACGGTGGGAGCGTTGGCGGGGCTGACGAGCGTGATGCTGGTGATGCTGCTGGGGCAGACGCGCGTGCTCTATTCGATGGCCAACGATGGCCTGCTCCCGAAGAAATTCTTCGCGGCCATCCATCCGAAATTCCGGACACCTTACAAGAACACCATCGCGGTTGGATTTCTTGCAGCTATCGTGGGAAGCGTGACGCCGATCGATGACATCGGAAAAATGGTGAATATCGGCACGCTGCTGGCGTTCGTCATCGTGTGCGTAGCCGTCATGATCCTCCGCAGCACCAACCCGAACCAGGCGAGGCCCTTCCGGACTCCGTGGGTTCCGGTCGTGCCGATTCTTGGGATACTATTCAACGGCTACATGATGTATAAGCTGGGCTGGGTGAACTGGGCGCGACTGATTATTTGGATGGTTATCGGGCTGGTGATCTATTTCACCTATAGCCGCCACCATAGCCGGGTGAACCATCCGGCAAACTAAACATGGCGTCACAACAATATGCGGATCGTTCGAGAGAAAGCCCTGTTTTTATGGCTTCCGGCTTCTTCTGATGCGCAATTACTTATGACGCTGTGTTTAGTAAGCGAAATGGCAAGCATGGCGCTGGCGTCCGGCCTGCTATTTTTCAGGCAAACTCTTCCTTTCGGTTCACGGGGCTTCTTCGGGTAGAGTAGAGTTTCTGTCTACGATCCGATGACGCCTTTCCTCGCGAAGCTAAAGACCTACTGGCGAAGCCTCTCCGGGCTTGATCTTGCCTCCTTGGCGCTGCTGGTTACCGGCGTGGTGTTGGTGTTCGCGGAACTTTCTGGCGGAATTTTCAGCTTCCTCAAATTCCTGGCGCTGCTGGCGGGTTGTTATCTGCTGTTCCGGCTGATTGGCTGGTGGAGAACGCGTCTGCTGTGGAGTCTCCGCAACCGGTTGATCGTGGCGTATCTCTTCATTGCGGTTGTCCCGATTCTTCTCATTGTGACGCTGGTAGTTCTCGCGGGGCGCATTTTGTACTCGCAGCTTGGCGCATACCTCTTGTACGAGGACATTCAGCGGCGCATCGAGATGCTCGCGGACACAGCGGAGCACATCGCGGCGGCGCATCGAACGCTTCCCGCGGGAGTGAGCCAGGAGGAGGCGGAGCGGGTGCTCGCGGCGCAGTCGCAGGCGGTTCACGACCGGGATCTTCCGGGGCTGCGTATCAGCTTTTCGAATGATGTGAGCTTGCTGCGGAAAGTGGCGGGCCCGGGGAAGAAATCGTTCGCCGGCTTGCTGCAGCAGGACGAGACGCTGACCTTGACGAGTTTAAGGACGCTGGCGGGGGTTAGTGGAGAACGGGTGGTGGTATTGCGGGTTCCGGTGACGCCGGAATTTCTTGCCACCATCGCGCCGGACCTGGGGGCCATCCAACTGAACCTGATGGAACGATACACGGGAGGCGCACCGCAAGGCGTGATCTATTCTTCAGGAGGGGAGCAATACCAGACTGCTGGACGGATCGTGGCGCGCAACCAAACTCCGCAGCCAAGCGTTTTCTGGATCGACAGTCCCGTAAACATCGTGTCGCGGCTGGACTCCGTGTATGTGGGCCGCGACGGGCGATGGGAGGCGCGGCGGCCGATTTTTGCCATCTCCGAGGCCCGGCCGTCCCGGTTGAACGGACGGATATTTACTTCCCTGGGAGAGCTTCGCGATTCGTACGTGATCCTGTTTATTCTCGCGGGAACCGTCTTCCTGGTGATTGAGGTCGTCGCGCTGATCACGGGAATTGTCTTGACGCGGCGGATCACCAAGGCGGTGGGGGATCTGTACCGCGCGACGCAGTACGTGCAAGCGGGTGATTTGTCGCACCGCGTGCCCATCGACCGGCGCGACCAACTCGGCGTTCTTGGCGAATCGTTCAATCTGATGACTGCTTCGGTAGGCGGGCTGATCGAGGAGCAAAAGCAGCGCCAGAAACTGGAGAACGAGATCTCCATCGCGCGCGAAGTGCAGAACCAGCTTTTCCCCATGAGCCTGCCTTCTGTTCCCGGCGTGGAGATCGAAGCGATCTGCAAAGCGGCGCGCACGGTCAGCGGAGATTATTACGACTTCATTCAATTGAGTCCGACGCACGTGGCCATCGCCATCGCGGATATTTCCGGAAAAGGAATTTCCGCGGCGCTGCTGATGGCCAGCTTGCAGGCGGCGCTGCGGAGCCAGGTGCTTGCACCGGAGAGCGCGAGTCTGAGCATGGCGGAGCTGGTCTCACGGCTGAACAAACATCTGGTTCGGAACACCGGCGATGACCGGTTCGCGACGTTTTTCATTGCCGTGTACGACAGCGCGACACGCACGCTGCGGTATACGAATGCAGGGCATTTGCCGTCGTTTCTAATTTGCAACGGCACGGCGATGCATTTGGATAAGGGAGGTATGGTGCTGGGGGTGGTGGAAGACTACGTGTACGAGGAAGGATCAGTGAGCGTGCCGTCGAACGCGCTGTTGGTGGGCTACAGCGACGGATTGGTGGAGCCGGAAAACGTGTACGGGGAAGAGTTTGGGATTCGGCGGCTGAAGGAAGCAGCGATGCGAGTGCAGGCGGCTTCGCCGCTGATGGTGGCGGAATCGCTGATGGCCACGGCGGAAGAGTGGGCGGGGACGCCGGAACAAGCGGATGACATGACGGTAATCGTCGCGCGGCTGCGGTAGTACGGCTGTTGCCGGTGGGCTATACTGAAAATCTTTCCAAGGGAGCCGGAAGAGGAGAAGAATGTCGCTTCGGAATCGCGTGGCGCTGATTACCGGGGGAAGCCGCGGCATCGGGAAAGGTATTTCCATGCGTCTGGCGCAGGACGGAGCGCGGATCGCCATCGCGTACCGTTCGAATAAGGCTGCGGCGCAGCAGGCGCTGCGGCAATTGCAGGCGAGCGGGGCGGACTGCGTGGCCGTGGAGACGGACATTTCCGATGCGTCGCGCGCGGAGCAGCTCATCAAAACGGTTGCGGACCGGTTTGGGCGTCTGGACATCGTGGTGAACAACGTGGGCGACTTCCGGTGGGGTACGCTGGCGGAATCGTCGCTGGAAGACTGGCAAAGCATTTTCTCCTCGAATCTTTGGAGCGTGGTGTTTGTTAGCCGGGCCGCGCTGCCGCACATGCGGAGCGGGCGATGGGGGCGGATCATCAATCTGGGCGCGGTAGGAGCGGAGCGGGCGTTCGGCCAGGCGAAGATATCGGCGTATGCGGCGGCCAAGGCGGCGGTAGTGGCGTTGTCGCGTTCGCTGGCGCTGGAAGAAGCCAAGAATGGAATTACTGTGAACGTGGTGAATCCTTCGAGTATCGATGAAAAAGAATTGTCGCTGGAGGAAGCCCGGCGAATGCGCGACGCGCGCTTTCCGATCGGGCGCCCACCTACTGTGGAAGATGTCGCCAACACCGTGGCGTTCTTTGCCTCCGAAGAAGCCGAATACGTCACCGGACAAGTGGTGAACGTGAGCGGCGGATGGATGCTGTGATCGCCGCTTAAGCCTGCCATGAAAGCTCTCACTGCTGCGGAAATGCGCGAGGTTGACCGGCTCACCACCGAGCGCTACGGCATACCGAGTCTGCAATTGATGGAGTCTGCCGGAAAGCACGTCGCCGATGCGGCGCTTCGTCACTTTTCTTCCGCATGGCCTCAACGGGTCACCATTCTCTGCGGGAATGGAAACAATGGCGGCGATGGTCTGGTCGCCGCTCGCTACTTGAAAGCCGCCGGAATCGATCCGCGCGTCTACTTATTCGCCGATCCGCGGGAGGTGCGCGGCGACGCGGGCACAAACCTCGCCCGCTTTCTCGAAACTCAAAGCTCCGTCGTCGCGATCAAGGCGGAATCCGATTGGCAGCGAGCCTGGCCAGCCATCGCGGATTCCGAAGTCATTTTCGACGCGCTCCTGGGCACGGGGCTTCGCGGGGCGGCCACAGGACTGCTGGCTCAAGCGATCGAGGACGTCAATCGTCTTTCGAATCACGCTACCGCCGTGCGTCCTGCACTGATTCTGGCGGTTGATACTCCCTCGGGGCTGCCTTCCGACGGAGAGCGCGCCGAAGGCCAGGTTCTTCACGCGCAGCGCACCGTTACCTTCACCGCGCCCAAAGTCGGCCAGCTTCTTTCTCCAGACGCAGATGCCGTCGGGGCTTTGGAAGTCTGCGCAATCGGCTCTCCTGCCTCCTTGGTCGAAGAAATTGGTAAGGGAACACTTCGCTGGGCCGGGCCGGATGAATTTGCCGGCTTGCCGCTGGTTCGCACGGTCAAATCTCACAAAGGCACGTTTGGCCACGTGCTGCTCGTCGCCGGCTCGCTCGGCAAGAGTGGTGCCGCAATTCTTTCGGGCCGGGGCGCATTGCGCGCCGGAGCTGGTTTGGTGACGATCGCCACTCCCGACGTTGCGCTGCCGTGCGTTGCCGCAGGTCAACCGGAGTATATGACGGAGCCGCTAAATGCAACGCTGGAGGGCAGCGTCGCGGACACGAGTTTGAACACAGGCCACTTCGAGGAACTCGTGAAGGGCAAAACTGTCGTGGGCATTGGCCCTGGTCTCGGGACACACCCCGACACGCAGAAATTCATTCGTAGCGTGGTTCTTGGTACACCCCTGCCTACGATTCTGGATGCCGATGGTTTGAACGCGTTTGCGGGCCACGGCGATCTTCTCCGTGACCGCGCTTCGAAATTTCTCGCCCTGACACCTCATCCCGGAGAAATGGCGCGGCTCCTCGGCTCGACAAGCAGCGCAATTCAAGCCGACCGCGTCGCAAAGGCGCTTGACGCCGCACGCCGCTGGAATGCCTACATCGTTCTCAAGGGTTACCACTCCATTGTCGCAACGCCGGGCGGACAGACGTTCGTCAGCACCGCAGGCAACGCCGGACTCGCGAAGGGTGGCACGGGGGATGTCCTCACCGGAATCCTTGCAGCTCTCATCGCCCAATTCGGCACGGATGACGGAGCGCGCGTGCTCAGTCTGGGGGTCTACCTTCACGGTCTGGCAGCGGAACTCGCATCGCGCGGCACGGATCTCTCCGGCCTCCTTGCTGGCGAAGTTGCCGATGCCGTGCCCGATGCTCGCCAGAAACTGCTCGAGGAGTTGTGGCGGCGTGGCTGAAGAGATCATCACGCATTCCGCCGAGGAGACGACGCGCTGGGGAAGGGCATTCGCGGGGCGGCTGAAAGCGCCGGTGCTCGTGTTGTTATCTGGTGACTTGGGCAGCGGAAAAACGACGCTGACGAAGGGCATCGTCTCGGGACTGGGCGCCGCCAAAGAGGACGAGGTCACCAGCCCGACGTTTACGCTGGTTCATGTCTACGGAAAAGCCGAAAAGGTTTATCACGCCGACCTGTACCGCGTCGAAAACTTTCACGATTTCGAGACGCTGGGCATGGAGGATGTCTTCTCCAAACCTGCCATCGTGATCATCGAATGGTCCGAACGTTTTCCGCTGCCCTCTCCTTGGCCGCAGGTGCAGGTGCGGCTGGAGCACGCCGGGGGGGACTCGCGCCGCATTGCGGTCCTGTAGGCAGTCGCGTTTGGACGCTCGTGGGAGGGCGCTCCTAACTCTCTGGCTACCGGGTCAAGCGGATGCCTTGCCCGGCTCCGCCGTCGCTGCTAGGTTGGATAAAGCCCCTTCTGGTGGAGTGCATGGCCAACGACTCTGTTACGCTGAGCGCGTCGGAAGCGGCCCGGATCGAACTGAAGAGCTACAACGCGACGATCCCCATGGGGACGTTGGCCATCGGTGTGGACAACATCCACCACGATGTATTTTTGAGCCCCAAGTTCGTCCAGGCCGCGCGCGACTATCTATTCGACCTCATCCGCCAGAGCACCAGCGCAACCTATTTTCCCGGAATTGAATTACGCCCGGTCAAAAACCCCGACAGTGCGGCCTTCCGCAAACTGCTCAGCGATCTACTGCAAAGCGCGCTAACGCTGGCCAAGTACCAGAAAAATATCGAACTCGAGCTGGTGTTCCGGCTGGCGCTGCTGAAGTTTCTCACCCAGGAGATCGGCAACCAGTTTGCGAACTTGATCTTGGAAGGCAAGGAGTGGATCCGGCAACGCGGCGAACACTTCGAACGCAGCCAGCAGGCCCACGTGATCAGGGCGCGTTTGTCGGAGCTGCAGTCCGCGCGGCGGACCGTGGTGCGCGGCGTGGGGCAACAGACGGCGCAAATCCTCGCGGACGTGGAAGACACGGCCATTGCAAAAGCGCGGCGGGCGCTTTTCGGCGAGGACTTCGCGGCGCATTACCAATTGCTGAAGAACCGTCTCATCTTTCTGGATGGAGGCAAGGACGACGTTTATTTCCTCGAGCACTACGTCCTGCTGGGGAACTATGCGCGAGACCCGGACCGCTTCGAGGCCATGGACACGCTGTTCCAGGACTTTCTTTGCGAAGCGGGATTGTCCATCAGCCAGGACCCGGCGTTTAACGAAGCAAATCAAGCGCACAACGCGCTGCTGGAACAAGCGCAAGGAATGCGCAACGAAATCGCCAGCCTCGAGGAGCAGCGCGAGAGCACGCGCAGGCGGATCGAGCGTGGCGACAGTTTCCTGACCAAATTCCTGAATTCCGCCGATCCGGGAGATCTAAAAGCTTCTCTCAACGACATTGAATTGCGTCTGAAACATCAGGAGTACAAGCTCGAAGAGATTGGGCCGCAGATCGATGCCGCGAAGCAGAAGCTGGACTTTTTCAATAAGGATTACAAAGGGCGGCTGGGCGATTACCTGAACGAGCCGGAGAATGCCAAGCGGCTGTTCGACGCGGCGGCGGCGCCGGAGGGCGACGGCCCGCTGCGCGCGGGCTTGCTTTCGCGGCTCCTGGAACGGCTGGAGCAGCATGAAATTCTCTATCATGTGCTGGCGAGCTACGAGATCCGGCCGATCGCGCGGGACTACAGCCCCCCGGTGCACCTGCAGCAACTGCGCAAAGCGCTGGTCTCGAAAGAAGAGATGAAGCGCGTCGAGCAGGTCATCAAACAGGTGCCCGCGAAGCAACTGTCGCTGAAAACGATTGAGGAGCTTTCGAAGAAAATACGCCGCTACTCGCACGAGGACAAGCAGCGGCTGGTTTTGCGGTTTGCCACGGATTTTCTGCGGCTGCGGCGCGACCTGCGCGATGCCGAGCACCTGACGGCGTGCATGGAGCGCATCAACCTGGTGACCACGGAGAAGGCGCGCGAGCTTTCGCGGCTAAACAACCGGCTCTATGAATGCGTGCTGCCGGAGGAAAGCAAGCCAGAGCAGGACAACGTGGTTTCCCACGTGATCATCAAGGCCGATGTGCGCGGCTCGACAAAGATGACCCAGGACCTGCTCTCTCGCGGACTCAGTCCGGCTTCGCACTTCAGCTTGAATTTGCACGAGCCGGTGAAGAAGCTGCTGGACCGCTATGGCGCAAAGAAAGTTTTCATTGAAGGCGACGCTATCGTCCTGGCCATTTTCGAAACCGAATCCAGCCGCAGCTATGCGCGGGCGGTGGCCAGAGCCTGCATTCTTTCGCGGCAGATGTTGACGGTGTGCAACTCCTACAACGACCGAGCTGTGGCAAGCAATCTTCCGGCGCTGGAAATCGGAATCGGCGTGGCCTTCCAGGGCTCCGCTCCGACGTATTGGACCGACGGCGAGTCGCGCATCATGATTTCGAAAGCGCTGAATCTCTCCGACCGGCTCTCCGGCTGCGCCAAGCTTGCCAAGCGCATGATGGCCGGGCAGAAATCACACTTTTCGGTTTTTCAATTCTTGACGGCCATGCAGGGCGCCTCCGCGGAAGAACTGGATGAATTTCTGGTGCGCTTTAACATGAACGGGATCGAACTGAACGAGGAGGGGTTTCAAAAGCTGTCCGAAGAGATTTCCCTGGACTCCGTGGAAACGAAACTGGACATGCCATGGGGGAAGGAAAACGTCACCTTGCACTATGGCGAAGTGCCGATGGGGGAATCGGTGGAATTGCTGGTGCTGAGGAAGGCCGTGGCTCGTGAACTGCTCCCCGATGGCAAGATCGGGGCTGCTTCCACGCATCCATATTACGAAGTGTGCACCAACCCGGCTCTTTACAACCTAATTGCGGCGCTGATACGAACGCAGTCCGCGGCGATTGTACCAGCGCGCACCTGACCTCTATACTGGCTGCGGAGGCGAAAGGGGTCCGGTGACCTTCCCGGCCTTCAAAGCTGTCTGAAGGGCACCGCCAGGACTTGCCACCATACGCCAAGGCGCGCCATTTCAACCAGATGCGAAAACATAAAAGAGTCTAGGTATGCCTCTGCGCGCCTGATTGGTCTGCTCGAAAACGAGTTGTTGCCGCCGGCGATTGAAGCTGACGTAGTCCGTTTGGAAGTAGATGGGGAGCCTTTGAGAGTGTGAGCAGCGGCTGCCAGGGCGATGCCATTTTCGCCGGGAAAGCTGGGTGATTTCGCGGGATTCGCTGCGGGGACTGTGGATGGACAAGAGTGGCTTGCCATCCCGGCGAAGGGCGACGGCCTCGATAGGGATCTCCTTCCGGCCGCGAGAACGTCCGCTCCAGGTCTTCGAGGCACAACTTTCCTTCGAGATGTTCCCTCGAAGTGAAATTACTTATGGGTCATAACAAAGACCCCGTCCCATTTCTCCGAGGGCTCCTCAAACAGGTAGTCCTGTGAGTCCGGCAAAGCCATATTCGCGCTTTGTTGCGGGCACGCGGCTGGAACAGAAGTTTGGGCGCAGCAACTGGATAGCGGCGAATTGGAGTCACGGAAAGGATCTGCAGCAGTCGTTGCCGGAAGCAACGCTTGCTTGCCAGGACCAGATAACCGCCCTTATCACCATCCGGGATATTACGACCGGGTGCCAGGCGGGCGAAGTGGAGGACCTGGGATTTCGCCGGGCCGCGATCGAGGCCATCAACAATGATGTTCTTAGCGCCGACACCGGTCTGGAATGGGCACCGCTGCGGTTACGAGTGCGCGGCGAGTTTGCCTGCGCGTGGAGCTCGGGAGGAACCTCTCCGGCAACGGCAAATTCCACAAACTTTGTTTGCGCCGCGCAGCCACCCATCGTCGGAGCAAGCGTATTGGACGCACGCTGTTTCCCGGGCCAGGTATCGGACTGGGCGGGGCGATTTGAAGCCACTGAGCGGATCAAGAAGCTGAATTGGAGAGTGGATTATTCGCCCTTTCAACCGGACTTTTTCAGCGCGAATTCCCGCCAGATCCGGGATTTGCAGGATTTCAACGTGCGTGGCGAGTACGAACTGACCCGCTAGGTGAGCGTGGTGGGATCCTGGCGGCGTTCCAACGACAACCTGAACGGACTTCGCCCCTTCACTTCGGTGGTACGGGCGCCGGAAGGCCGTGTGATTTTCCGGGATCTGCCGTTCTATCGGCGCATGACCGTTGAAGTGGGCTATAAAGAACGCAATTTAGATACCGAAGGCACCCCTGCTCGAACTGACCTGCAAAAGCGCTCGGCTCGTATCCCATTTCTTTCTTTGACGTTGCCCATGGGACCGGCGCAACTGCTATTCGATTACGAACACCGCCATGAGATCAACGCCGTTATCCCCCAGCTTTCGACCGACACGAACCGCTTCGCCGCTGGTTTCCGCGCGCGTTACAACTGGGATGGTTGGGAGTTCAGCCCCATGGCACGTTTCGAGATTGAACGGCTGGACAAAAACACTCCCGTCAATCCAGCGCTTTCGCCAACCGATATCACCCTGTTGTTTCCGGGAGACTTCCTGACTGCGTATGACACGAATCGCAGCATTCAAGCCGGGTTTGTGCTGGAGACTCCGCGCTACTTCCGGATCGAAGGAAATTACCGGGAATTCAACGGCTTGGCGCTCTCCGCATTGCAAGCGAGCCAACTGCTGAATCCGCAAACGCCGTTCTTGTACTTCAATCAGGGATTCAAGTGGCTGTAAAAGTGAATCCCATCTCCGGCTTTGCCGGCACGGTCGCGATTGATTTCCCGAATCTCCCGCCCGGATTCACAGTGACGGGAGGGAACGTGGCGGCGGGAGCTATGGCAACATTTCCCATTCAGAACACCCTGCCGCCTAGCGCAACCATCTTTCAAATAACGATTCGCGGGCGGTTCGGGACCGACGTGCAGTCGAGCCTTCTTTTTGTGCAGGTCGTTGCGACTCTTCCGATCGCGCGTGGGCTAAAGATTTTGTCAACAACCGTTTTTGCCGTGGAGCCTGCCAAGCTGAAAGCCGGTGATGTCGTCGAAGGGAAGATCTTCGGAAGCAACCTCGGCGGTGTAA
>JAYVMO010000311.1:0-7904 GCA_043758915.1 Acidobacteriota bacterium
TTGAACCTGGAAGGATTGCCGGTGTTTTGCGATGCGCTGGGGCCGCACGGTAGCCCGACGAGCGATTCGGAGCGCACGATGGTGACGGCGGCAACGAAAGAAGTGATCGCGATGATGATTTCGTTTGGCGGCAAGGAAGGACTGGAACGCTGGACGCAGAGAATGTCGGAACTTCTTCAGAAGTATGCGGCGGGGCAAGCGATCGAAGTACAAATCATCTGACGGAAGATTGCTGGATGGGCGGCTGCGTCTCACGAGGCAAAACCAAAGGCATTGGCCCGCGGGATCAGCGGCGTACAGATACGCTGGGCGGGTTGCCCACCGGTAGCACAGCAGCGGGTTTATTTGCGAATCACACCAGCCATCTGGATTTTGTGGTGCTGTGGTTGGCGCTGGCGCGCGAACTGCTGGCGCGCGGGGATCGAAGGCCACGGCGACATTCTTGACCGCATCGATTCGCGGTGTTTTGCCGCGCCGATTTCCTTTCACCTGGTGCGCTATTTCATCGTGCGGTAATTTTCCTCACCTAGTAACCGCCTTTAACTCAGTTTGTGAAGCGGCCTTGTCCCATCGAGCAGGCAGGAAGCCGCGGGCGGCGAGAAGCTCGGCGTTGAGAAGTGCGGCACCGGCGGCGCCGCGGACCAGATTGTGCGAGAGTAGCGTGAGCTTCACGTCGAGAAGCGGGCACTTGCGGATGCGGCCGACGACGGCGGTCATGCCGTTGCCGGCATCAACGTCGCGGCGGGGCTGCGGACGTTCCTGGTCGTCGAGTACGACGACAGGATGACGCACGGCGGTCGGGAGCGAGGCAAGTTCGGCGTCCACTGCAAAGTTGCGCAGCGCTTCACGGACTTCGTTGAGCGAAGCAACTTTTTTTAGGCTGACGGAGACGCATTCGAGGTGGCCTTCGAGAACCGGCACGCGATTGCAATGAGCGCTGACGCCGAGGCCGGCATCGACGAAGCGTGCGCCGTCCCATTGGCCGAGAAGCTTCCGCGGCTCGGTCTCCATTTTTTCCTCTTCGCCACTGATAAAAGGCACGACGTTGGCCTGGATGTCCATCGCAGGAACGCCGGGATAACCTGCGCCGGAAATGGCTTGTAACGTGACAACAAATATTTTTTCGAGGCCGAAGGCATCTGCCAGCGGCTTCAGAACAAGAACCAGACCCGCGGTAGAGCAGTTCGGGTTCGTGACGATGAAACCGGTGTCGTAACCGCGGTTCTTCTGCTGGATGGGGATGGCCGCAAGATGAGCGGCGTTGACTTCGGGGATGAGCAGCGGAACGTCGGGATCCATGCGGTGATTTTTTGAATTGCTGACGACGGGATAGCCGGCGCGCGCGAACTCTTCCTCGGCGGGCCCAGCGACAGACGAATCGAGAGCGGAAAAAACGAAGTCGCAATCGAGGTTCGGCTCCAGGCCTCTGACGACGAGATCGCGCGCAGCCTCCGGAATCGGAGCGTCGAGGTGCCAGCGGACGGCTTCGGCATAGCGCTTGCCGGAAGAACGCTCGGAAGCGGCCACTTCGGTCAGGTCAAACCAGGTATGACCGGCGAGGAGTTGGACGAGACGCTGGCCGACAAGACCAGTGGCACCGAGAACTCCGGCACGCCATTTTTTTTCACGATTCCCGGCAGGCTTGGCCGCGACTCGTCTTTCCGAGGGCTGGCGCTGTGTAACTTGGTGTGGCACGAACTCGCTACTCATGACGGATGCTCCTGGTTGCCGCGGGAGCGACTCTGGAGGGGCTTAAAGCAGGAAACCCACCCCAGATTCGCTTCCGGCGGTGGGTTGGAAACTTTTTCTAGCTTGCTAGATGTTTTTCCGCACGCCCGAAGCGGTGATTGCCGGCGGCGTCGAGGTCATCGACTCCGCCGTGGTGGTGGTAATTCGCTTCGTGGCCATGGAAATCATGCTGGAAAACAGGTTAGCACAGGAGCATTCGAGACAAGAATGAAAAATAGAAAAGGAAGTGCGCGAAGTGGCAGGGATCTCGAAGGAGCGTATGCCCCTGTACGCAAGGACAGTTTCCAGGCAAACACCGCGCCATGCGATTAGCCTTTACCGACATGAAGCAGGCTATATGCTGAACTTATAGCTTGAGTGGACCGGCCAAGGAGTGGGAATCCAAAGTGAATTCCGGCGGAATCGTGCACCCGAGCGGAAAGAACGCAAGATGAAAGAGCTCTTAGGGTTTCAAAGCAAGTGGTGGAAAGCTTTTATTTTGATAGTCTTCGGACTAGGAGCTTTGAATCTGTCCGGACAGGAAACGCGGAAAATCATCTCCCAGCCTGCCCCGGTGTACCCCGAGATGGCCAGGCAGTTTCGGTTGTCGGGTACCGTGAAGGTGCAGGTGGTTGTCGCTCCGGATGGACAGATCAAAGAGACCAAGGTGATCGGCGGACACCCCTTGCTGGCCGAAGCCGCGCTGACCGCATTGAAGAAGTGGAGATTTGCGCCGTCCAACGCGGAAACGACGCAGGTTGTGGAGTTCAACTTCAAGCTAAACACAGCGTCGTAAGTAATTGCGCATCCGAAGAAGCCGGAAGCCCAAAAAACAGGGCTTGCTCTCGAACGATCCGCATATTGTTGTGACGCCATGTTTATAAGCCCCAAATCGCAATTGGTGTGATTCGCGCGAGCGAGTATACGAGTTATTCGGGAGCTTATCGAAAACGGCTAGGCCGGCAATCCGGACTGGCCGTTTCGTTTTTCCGCACACAGATTTTCAAGAAATGGGAGCGGAGACGGGCCGTGCCGATTTCGCTCGAGTGGAATTCCGCCCGTCTCTACGCCGCGGGGGCGTCGAAGAGAAGGCTGGAGCAGGTAAGGCCGGACTCGGCCTTTTGAAGTTCAGAAATGTCGAGGGGAGTGACATGGAATGCGCGGGATTCGATGCGAGCACGCGTACGTGGAAAGGAAGCGGGAAAGATTATGGTCTCGCCAAGAGAAAGGGCGTTGGCTGCCTGAGGCTCCGAGGTATCAACATCGATCCAGTCATAGCCATTGAGCAGCGAGGAATCAATCCACGCGCGATTGGCGAGGAGCGTATTGCGGCCAATGTGCGTGACAGCGGATTTCAGATGGAGACAACCGGTGACGGGCACGGCGATGATTTCATAGTGGTGCGGCGCAAGAATGGCCGAGAGCTGGCGGATGCCTTCGGCGTTGGTGCGGCGGGAAAGGCCGGCGAAGAGCGTGCGGCCAACGCGGAGGAGGTCGCCGCCCTCCATCGTGCCGGGGAGAGTGACGTATTCGAGTTTGCGAAATTTCGAGAGCGCGTTGGCGAGGGAGACCGCTTCGCAGCGGCGCGTCCCGGTTCCCAGCGGCAGGATCACGGCGAGCTCATCGAGAACGATGGCAGGGTCTTCGACGAACATGGAATCCGGCAGATCCGGTTCGGCGGGGAGAGATTGGACGCGGGCACCGAGCTTTCCGAGAAGGGCTTCGTAGGCGCGATGCTGCATGCGCGCTTTCTCCAAGTCGATGGATTGGCGCGCGACGAACGTCAGCTCGCAACGGACGATTGCGGGACTTACGGCGCGGGTGATGGCAGTGAGCATGGCGGACGCAGCAGTTTACATGAGAATGGGGCAACTCGTTGAAGGGGACTGCCGCACGGGATAGACTCGGCCGCAAGCGTTCTGCTGCTCGAGAAACAGGGCAAGCTCTCGGTGAACGAAGACGTGCGGAAGTACATTCCAGAGCTGCCGGACTATGGGAAGAAAATCACCCTCCTGCACCTGCGGAATCACACCAGCGGCTTGCGGGATTACCTCTCGCTGATAGAGCTGGCAGGTTACAACACCGACAGCGTAACGACAGATACCGAACCGCGTGCGGCAATTTAGCCAGGGATCGACGGACGGAGGCAAGACCTGGCAGGCCGAATACGACTTCACTTACAACCGAGAAATGTGAACCTTCGGAAATTGGTTCAACAGCGCGGGATCCTTCAGCGTGCGGCTCTCCCCGTTAGTTGGCTGCTCCAGCCGGTAATACGGAGATTTCCACGCTTGACGGAAAGCGTTTCGAACGGTAGATCCGTTGCGTGGCCTTCTGGTAGTCCGCTTCCTTCGCTTCGAAAATATTGGGAACGAATTTTTGCGGATTCCGGTCATACACCGGGAACCAGGTGCTCTGCACCTGCACCATGATGCGGTGGCCTTTTTTGAACACGTGATTCTGCGTGTGCAGGTCGATGGTGAACGGCGCGACTTCACCGGGGGTCAGCGGTTCGGGTTTCTCGAACGATTTACGGAAGCGGCCGCGGAAGATTTCATCGCTGATCATCAGCTCGTAACCGGAAAGTTTCCAGTCCTGCTCATTCTTCTGCGGATAGACATCGATGAGTTTGACGATCCAGTCGCTGTCCGTCCCCGTGGTGGAAGCGAAGAGCTTCGCCGTGACCTGGCCGGCCAGCGTCACGTCTTCCTTCAATTCGTCCGTCTGCCAGGTCAGAACGTCGGGACGCTGATCGACAAACCGCTGATCCTGGACGAGCCAGGTATACCAACTGCCTGGATGGTCGCTGGGATAGGTCATGTCGATGGGGCGGTTGCGATAGGGGACAGGATGCGCCGGATCGCTGACGTAGCTGTCGAAGGCCTCCGTGGCTTGTGTTTGGGGCGCCTCGAACGATAGTTTGCCGTCTGCGTGGAAATATAAATTGCGGCTCTGCGCTTCGCGGGGCGGCCAGGAATCAAATTCGGTCCACTTGTCGCTGCCGCTCTGGAATACCAGCGCTTCCTTGAGGGGGAGCGTGCCCTTGTCTTTCAGCCAATAGGCAAACCAAGGGGCTTCGACCTTTTGCCGGAAATAGACGCTGGTATCGCTGCCAAAGGGGATGGCTCCAAGCGATTTCCCAGTGCCGCGCCCCCAGCCGCCGTGATTCCATGGACCGGCAACAAGGAAGTTGAAATGCTTCTTGTCCGATTTTTCCAGGCGCTGGTAGGTAGCGATCGGACCGTAAAAATCTTCCTGGTCCCACCAGCCGGCAACGTTGAGATTGGGCACGGTCGCTTCCTTCAGGCCGTAAGCCACGGCGTGACGCTTCCAGAATTCGTCGTAGCTGTTGTGCGCGATGAACTCGTTCCAGGTCTTGATGGAACCATGGAAATACTTGGCGTTGGCGTTCGAAAGCGGGCCAAGACGCAAAAAGAAATCGTAAACGTCGAAGCGGTCGAACGGAAAGCTGTAGTTTTCGCCCGAAGTTTCCAGCAGCGCCGTGTATTCGAACCCGTAGCTCAGGCGAAACGCGCCGTTGTGAAAGAAATCGTCGCCGAGAAATGTGTCGCCCATGCAAGCCTGCTCGGAAACCGCTTTGAGCGCGGGATGGGGATGGATCATGCCCATGGTGACGAGAAAACCGTCGTACGAAGTGCCATCCATGCCCACGCGCCCGTTGTTGTGCGGCACGTTCTTGACCAGCCAGTCAATCGAATCGTAGGTGTCGGTACTTTCGTCAACGCCTTTCGCGTCGCTGGGATCGTGGATCGGGCGTAGCATCTCGAATTTCCCTTCGGAGCCATAGCGGCCGCGAATATCCTGGAACACAAAGATATAGCCATCGGGAATCATGTCGGTATAGCGGTAGAGTTCCCGGCTGATGCCCTTATTCGGAGCCGAAATGCCGTAGGGTGTGCGCGCGAACAGGATGGGCAGAGGCTCGGAAACATTCTTGGGAACGTAGATTTCCGTGTGTAGCTTGATGCCGTCGCGAACCGGGATCATCACTTCGCTCTTGTCGAAGATCTTCGAATAGTCAGGCGGCGGTTGTTGCTGCTGCTGCGCAGCGCTGGGAAGAGGTGCCAGGAGCAGCGCTAGGCTAGTGAAAAAGACGACGTTGACGAACAGCAGGCGCTTCGAGCGCATGAATCACTCCCAGTTGGCGGAGGCAGCTTCCGCCGAACAAGATATTTCCAAAGCGACACGCAGCTTATCACAGGGCGACGTTTCTGAATCGAGCTTGACACTATGGCGTGCCACGATATAGTGTGTACCGATACAGCCATTTCCGCCTGGAGGCATGCTTTGAGCGCAACGCAAAACAATCCCGAGCTGTACGGCCCGCTGACTCCGGCGATGTTTCACGTACTGCTGGCGCTTGCGGGCGAAGACCGCCACGGCTACGCGATCCTGAAGGAAGTGGAATTTCGCACCGGCGGCAAAGTGCACCTAAGCACCGGGACACTCTACGGAATCATCAAGCGGTTGCTCGCCGACGGCTTGATCGCCGAACTGCGTGCACGCCCTTCGGATCCGGAGGACGATGAGCGCCGCCGATACTACCGGCTGACGCCGTTCGGACGCCAGGTTGCCGCTGCCGAAGCGCAACGAATGGATGAAGTATTGGCGATCGCGCGGGCCAACCATTTGCTCAAGAAACCACGCACGGCCTAAAAAATATTGGCGCAGGAAAGCCAGCGCCGGGAACGACGAGTGGTCCGAAACGCGGCGTCAAGTGGCCGCAACCGGAGGACAGAACCATGGAAGATGCTTCGCGAACAACGCGTTACTACCGGGCGCTTCTGCGCTTGCTTCCTTTCGATTTTCGCAGTGATTACGGTCCAGAGATGGAATCGGTGTTCCACGAGCAGCGCAAGGAAGCGGAACGCCACGGAGGAATCATGGGAGTTTTACGGCTTTGGTGGGAGACAATCGCCGGCATCTTCCGTACCGCGCCGACCGAGCATCTGGCGATGTTCGGGCAGGACGCCAGCTTTGCGCTGCGCATGATGCGGAAAAATCCGGGGTTCACGCTGGCGGCGGTGATGACGCTCGGCCTCGGTATCGGTGCGAATTCCGCGATTTTCAGCGTCGTAAACGCCGTGCTCCTGAAGCCGCTGCCCTATGCGCATGGCGACCGTCTGGTGCGCGTGCAGCAGCAGGCGTCCAAGGCGGGAATGCTGCATCAGCCCTTCTCCGTAATGGAAATCAACGACTACCGCGCACAAAACCATTCGCTGGACGCGCTGGTCGAATACCACAACATGAACTTCATTCTGCTGGGGCGCAGCGAGCCCTCGCGCGTGGAAACCGGCGTTGTCTCCTGGAACTACTTTGACGTCTTCGGCGTCAAACCGCTTTGGGGTCGCAATTTCCGGCCTGAGGATGAGCAGCCCGGTGCGCCAGCCGTCCTCATGTTGAGCTACGAATACTGGATTCGAAGCTTTGGCGGCGATCCCACCGTCGTCGGGAAAACATTCACCATGAACGACAGGATTCACACCGTGGTGGGCGTGCTCCCGCCAGTCCCGCAATATCCGGACGAAAACGATGTGTACATGCCGACGACCGCCTGCCCCTTCCGTTCCAGCAGGCAGTTCATCGAGAATCGCCGCTCGCGAATGATGTCCGTCTTCGCGCGCATGAAACCCAATATGAGCGTTACTCAGGCGCAGGCCGATCTTTCCGGTGTAGCAGCGAATCTCCAGAAGGCTTACCCCAACGTGTACCCGCCGGAAGCCGGCTATTCCGTTCAGACGGTTTCGCTCGGGGAAGAACTTACGCGAAACGCCCGTCCTACTATGCTCGTGCTTCTTGGAGCAGCAGGATTCGTTCTGCTCATCGCGTGCGCGAATGTCGCGAACCTGAATCTCGCGCGCATGGTGCGGCGCGAGCGCGAACTGGCGGTGCGCGCAGCGATGGGCGCGGGGCGTGTGCGCATGTTCCGGCAATTGCTGACGGAAAGCTTTCTGCTGGCGCTCATCGGCGGGGGTCTTGGCCTGCTCCTCTCTTGGGGCGCGCTGAACGTGCTGGTGACTTTTGCAGCGCAGTACACGCCGCGGGCGCGTGAGATTCACATGGACGCGGCAGTTCTCCTCTTCACGCTGGGCGTCGCGGTAGTCACGAGCCTGCTTTCGGGTACCGCGCCGGCGCTGGCCGCGCGGGAGACGGTA
>JAYVMO010000312.1:0-1708 GCA_043758915.1 Acidobacteriota bacterium
CGGCGGCGATCAGGGAGAGCTTCAGATTGGGCAGGGTGACGCGCCAGAAGGTTTGCCAGGGAGTGGCGCCGAGATCGAGCGAGGCTTCTTCTTGTGCGCGGTCCATTTTTTGCAGGCCGGCAAAGAGTTCGGTAGTGGCGACGGAGATGAGCGCGGTGCCGTGGCCAAGGAAGACGGTGACGAGGCTGAGCTGCGCGCCGGCAAAGACGGCGAACATCAATAGGGAAAGGCCGGTGATGATGCCGGGAAGAATCAGCGGGAGAAGGACGAGGCGGCGGAAGAGCGCCTTGCCGGGAAAAGCGGCGCGGTCGAGGGCCAGCGCGGCGAGAAGGCCGAGCGTCAGGGCGAGAGCGACGCTGCAGGCCGCGACGATGAGGCTGTTCTCCACGGCATCCCAGATGGCGCCATCGGCGAGGAGCTGGCGGTACCAATCGAGAGTGAGATGACGCGGCGGGAAGCCGCCAACGCCGTCGCGGTTGAAGGAATAGGCGATGAGCACGACGATGGGGAGATAGACGAAGGCGAAAACGAGAGCAGCGTAAGCGGAGAGAAGCGGGGCGCGCCGGGTTGGGTTGCTGGCGCTCATTTGAAGGACCAGCGCTTTTCGAGGCGTTCGGTGAGGAAGAGCAACGTGACGGTGATGAGCAGGATGCAAACGGAAAGGGCGGCGCCGAGCGGCCAGTCATAGGCCGCGCCGAAAAGGCTTTGCACGATGTTGGCGATCATGGTGCCGGAGGGTCCTCCGACGAGGAGCGGTGCGAGGAAGTCGCCGAGCGAGAGCACGAAGGCAAAGGTTGCGCCGGCGAGCAAACCGGGCATGGAAAGCGGGAGAATGACGCGAAAAAATGTCGCGCGGGGGCGGGCGCCGAGATCCTGAGAGGCTTCCACGAGCGGGCGCGGGATGTGCTCGAGAGCGGCGTAGATCGGCAGGAAGACGAAGGGCGTGTAGATGTGCGTGAGCATGAGGACGACGGCGAAGGGACTGTAGAGAAGGAAACCGACGGGCTCGTGGGTCAGATGGAGATACTGAAGGAAACCGTTGAGGACGCCGTCGCTGCCGAGAATGGTCTTCCAGGCGTAGCCACGGACAAGATAACTGACCCACAGGGGCACGATGACGAGTTGATAGAGAAGTTCCTTGCGTGGGCCGGCATGGAACGAAAGATAGTAGGCGAGCGGATAGCCGAGGAGCAGGGAGCACAGCGTAACGGAGCCTGCGATGCGCATGGTGCGAAATAGAACGTCCACGTAAAGCGGGCTGGAAACCAGTTTTCGATAATTATCCAGGTTCCAGTGGTGAAGGATGTTTCCATTGTTCACCAGCCAGAAGCTGTGGGCGAACATCAGCGCGTAGGGAAGCAGGAGGAAGAGTCCTACCCAGAGTAGAGGGGGGACGGAGACGAGCGTTTTGTAGAGGCGTGAGTACATGGAAGAGGTGACTGGTGATTAGTGACTGGTGACTGGTGGCTCGTGACTCGTGAAGAGCCGCGCGAGGCTCGATTGCTGCTGATTCGAAAGCTGCGAGATTTGTTCGGTCATTGGAGAGCCTCCACAATCATCACTCGCGGACGCGGATGGCGTCTGCGGGGGGAAATACGAAATCGTGCTCGCCGGTTAGGGGGCCACTGGCGGGAATGCGTGCGCGCAGTAGCTGGCCGCCGCAATCGAGTTCGAGCAGTTCGCTGGCGCCGCCGTAAATCTGCTGTCG
>JAYVMO010000313.1:0-5851 GCA_043758915.1 Acidobacteriota bacterium
GCCATCGGGCAGGATGGACGGCGGGTGGCCGATATTTTTCAGGCCTACGGAAAGCTGCTGGAGCAAAGCAAGGCGCTGGATTTCGATGATCTGCTGCTGCGTTCCGCGCGGCTCCTGCGGGAATCGGCCGCCGTGCGCGAGAAATGGCAGGCGCGTTTTCAGTACATCCACGTGGACGAATACCAGGATACCAACCGCGTGCAGTACGAATTGATGCGGCTCCTGACCGGTCCAAAGCAAAACGTATGCGTTGTCGGCGACGAGGACCAGTCCATCTACCGCTGGCGCGGCGCGGACGTCTCGATTCTGCTGAGCTTTTCGCAAGACTTCCCTGCCGCGCGGGTCGTAAAGCTGGAGCGCAATTACCGCTCCACGCAGAACATTCTGGATGCCGCGGGCGCTGTCGTTTCGCACAACCCTGATCGCCTCGGAAAATCTCTCAGCGCGCATAACGGGCCGGGCGGTAACCTCCGTTACTTCGAAGCGCGGGATGCGCAAGCCGAGGCGGAGTTTGTCGCCGGCGAACTGGAGCGCATCCTCAATGACGATTCCGCGCAAACCTGCGCGGTCGAGTACCGGACAAATTTTCAGTCGCGAGCGTTCGAAGAGGTTTTCCGGCGCCGCGGCCTGCGCTACAAGCTGGTCGGTGGCTTTAGTTTCTACAGCCGCGCGGAAGTGAAGGACGCGCTGGCCTACGTCCGGCTGGCCATGCATCCCGAAGATGATATTTCCCTCCTTCGCGTGATGAACGTGCCGCCACGCGGGATCGGCAAAACGACAGTAGACGCGCTGCGCGAAACGGCGCGCACGGACGGAACTAGCCTGTGGGCGGCGATTGGGAAGTTCGTTTCCGGAGCCGCCACCGGTGGCCGGGCGGTGACGCCGCTGCGGGCATTCCAGGAGCTTCTCCGCAAACTGCAAGAAGCCTTGCAACAAAAGGAACCGGCGGAATTCTTGCGCGGCGTCCTGGAAGAGACCGGTTACATGGCCATGCTGAAAGACCGCAACACGCCGGAAGACGTGGCGCGCCTGGAGAACCTCGAGGAATTGACGCGCGCGGTCGCCGAAAGCATGGAAGCGGGCGAGGCCTTTACGGATTTCCTCGATGCCGCGGCCCTGGTGAGCGATGCGGACTCCTTCGAAGGCAAGCCGGGCGTCACGCTCATCACTCTCCACAGTACGAAGGGACTGGAGTTCGATCACGTCTTCCTCACCGGCCTGGAAGACGGCATTTGCCCGCACAGCCGCTCTATCAATGAAGAGAAAGGGGTCGAGGAAGAACGGCGGCTCGTTTACGTGGGAATGACGCGCGCGCGGCAATCGCTCACCTTGACGCGCGCGGTGTACCGGCGGATTTTTGGCAATGAGCAGCAGCTTCGCGCTTCGCTGCCATCGCGCTTCTTATCCGAAATTCCCAGCGAACTGGTGGACACCATTCGCGGATCGATGGCGGAGATTGGCGAAACGCGCAGGTACGAACCCGATCCAGAGTATTCGTATTCTCCGGAAGAATTTGTGCGCCGGGTACGCGGCGGACAGAAGCCTGCGGCGGCGGCATCGCCAAGGCGCACGTCAAGCCCCAGCACATTTGGCCGCCCCGCAGCCCGGCGCGGCGCCGACGCTAATCCCATGCTCGGACGCAAAGTGCGCCACCCAACTTTCGGCACCGGGACCATCGTGGGCGTTGAAGGCGACGAGGGCGATGAAGACCGCCGCGTCGCGGTGAGCTTTCCCGGACGCGGAACAAAAAAGTTCATCGAACGGTATGCACAATTGGAGCCGGCGTAGTGGACCTTGGAGAATCTCCCATGACGCGCCTATTCCGGCGAGCTATCTGTTGCGTGATAGGGGTTCTCGGGGTAAATTGACGCACACCATCAATCGCAAAAACCGCGCCCGGTAACGTCGGCCTTCTGCGTAGCCTGGATGCGATCGGAGACCATGAGTGGGATCACAACTCTTCCGCTGCAAGGATATAGACCAACTGGTCTCGGATTCCGAACGTCCCGAGAAACGCCTCAAGAAAACACTTGGATGGATTAGCCTGACGGCGCTGGGTATTGGCGCGATCATCGGCACAGGCATTTTTGTCCTGACCGGCACCGCCGCCGCGGGAGAACAGGTTGATATTCCTTCGATACTGAAAGCCCCGGTTCTGGACGTCTTGTTTCACGGCATGCACGCTACCGGCGCGACGGGGCGGCCCGGCGCGGGGCCGGCCATCGCCTTGTCCTTCTTTCTGGTGGCCATTGTGTGCGGATTCGCCGGTCTTTGTTATGCCGAACTGGCGTCCATGATCCCCATCGCGGGAAGCGCGTACACCTACACCTACGCGACGATGGGAGAACTCGTCGCCTGGATCATCGGTTGGGATCTGATTCTGGAATATGCGGTCTCCAACATGGCCGTCGCCGTGGGCTTCTCGGCTTATGTCAACAGCCTGCTGGACACCTTTGGAATCCATCTCCCGGCGGCGCTCAGCACACCTGCATACGCCCCGGGAACCGGATGGGTGGCGCACTTCAATATCATCGGTTTTCTCATCGTCATGCTCCTGACGGTGCTTCTGATCGTGGGCATCCGCGAATCGGCGAAAGCGAACGGCGTCATGGTGGCCATCAAACTGGTCGCCATTTTTGTTTTCATCGTGTTCGCTTCGAAGTACATCCGTCCCGTGAATTGGCATCCCTTCATGCCCAACGGTTTCCAGGGCGTGCTCACCGGTGGCGCGATCGTGTTCTTCAGTTACATCGGATTTGACTCGGTGTCCACGGCCGCGGAGGAGTGCAAGAATCCGAAACGCGATCTGCCCTTGGGGATCATGGCCTCGCTCTTCGTCTGCGCTGTTTTGTATGTCGCCGTGGCCGTCGTCCTGACGGGCATTCAGCCGTATCACATCTTCCGGGGCGATGCCGCGCCGGTCGCCACGGCATTGCACAACATCGGCCTCGACAATTTGCAGCGCTGGGTGACCATCGGGGCGCTCATGGGCATGATCTCTTCCCTGCTGGTCTATCAATACGGCCAGGCCCGCGTCTGGTTTGCGATGTCGCGTGATGGCCTCCTCCCTGCCGCGTTTTCAAAAGTACACCAACGCTACCGTACCCCTCATGTGGCCACTTTGATCGCGGGAATCTTCGTGGGCATTCCGGCTGGGATTTTCGATATCGGTACGCTGGCCGACCTCTCCAATATCGGCACGCTATTTGCCTTTGTTCTGGTCGCCGCCGCGGTTTTGATTCTGCGCAAATCGCAGCCCGACAGGCCGCGTGGATTCCGCGTGCCGCTGGTGCCGCTGGTGCCGATTCTTTCGATCTTTACGTGCGTGGTGCTGATGGCCAGCTTGACACTCGAGAACTGGATTCGCTTTTTCGTGTGGCTCGCTATCGGCCTTGTGATTTACTTTGTGTATAGCCGCAAGCGGAGTACGCTGCGGATAGCGGCGGCCAAGTGAGGGCCTTCGGAAATGCAGCAGAGGGTTAATAGCAACTCGCATAGGCGGGCGGCCATGCTCGTCGCCATCGTGGCGCTATTCCTGGTGTCCGCGCAGCGGACCCAGGCTTGGGGCCGCAACGGCACGAAACTCGTCATCAACAAAGCCATCGAAACCCTGCCCGCCGACAATCACGAGCTTCGCGACTTCTTCGAGTCCAACCGCGCTTTTTTGTTGCAACACGTCACTGACCCTTTGGACGCCATCGCGAAAACTCCCGCCGAACGCCACAACCACTACGTGTATCTGGACAAGTACGGGAGATTCCCTTTCGAATTGCTTCCCCGCAACTATAAAGCGGCTGTGGCAAAATTCGGCAAAACCAAGCTGGTGGCCAACGGTCTGCTGCCTTGGCAGATCGGTCTCTACAGCCAGAAGCTTACGGAAGCGATGAAAGCGGGCCGCTGGGAAGAAGCCAAGCTGGACGCGGCGCTGCTGGCAAATTACGTGGCCGAAGCTCACGATCCTTTCAATACCACCGATAATATGGATGGCAGGCTCAGTGGGCAGACCGGCGTCAACGAGCGTTTTGGCGCGGCGATGATTGACCGCTACTCCTCGTTTTTCCCCATGCGCCCGAATGACGCCGTTTTTATCAACGATCCGACGGACCACGCCTTCGAAGCCTGCCTGGCCGCGCACAGTTGGCTCGAAACGATTCTCCTCGCGGATCTCAACGCGCACCGCGGAGAAACTTCCTACACCGACGAGTATTACGACCGCTTTTACAACCAAGCGGCCGCCACCCTGATCCGCCAGCTATCCAATGCCGCCACCGATGTCGGCTCCTACTGGCTCACGGCTTGGAAAAATGCCGGCAGCCCGCCGCTCCCGCACTAACTACCTTCCTGTGGGCAAATCCGTTCTTCCTCAGAGCGTCTCTTCCCGGCCCAAGGCGGAGCTGCACCTGCATCTCGAAGGCTCGATCCAGCCGGCCACCGTCTGTGCCCTGGCCGCTCACCACGGCGCCGTGTTTAAGGAAGACGAAGTACGCCGCCGCTACGCTTTCAACAATTTTCTAGAGTTCATCGAAGCCTTCAAGTGGGTGACCTCCTACCTGCGTGAACCGCAAGACTACGCGTTGATTGCCTGCGCCCTCGCGGAGCACCTCCTGACGCAAGGCGTGGTCTACGCGGAGGTCACGCTTTCCGTCGGCGTGATGCTGCTGCGCAAGCAGCACCCCGAAGCAAATTTCGACGCCATCCTGCACGCCACGGAACCGTTCGAAAAACGCGGCCTGCTCCTGAACTGGGTTTTTGATGCCGCGCGCCAATTCGGGGCCGATGCCGCCATGCAAGTGGTGGAAGCCGCACGCCGCTCCGATTCGAAATCAATCGTGGCGTTCGGCATCGGGGGCGATGAATTAAGCGTGGCCACGCAGGAATTTCGCCCCGTCTACGACAAAGCGGCAGAACTGGGCCTGCACAAGCTGATGCACGCCGGCGAAGTCGGCGGCCCGGAAAAGATTCGCGAGGCCATCGAGCTGCTCGGCGTGGAGCGCATCGGCCACGGCATCGCTGCCGTGAACGATCGTGGTCTGATGGATTTACTGGCGGAGCGCCAAATTCCGCTGGAGGTTTGCCCGGCGAGCAACATCTGCACCGGCGCATTGGCCCGTCAATTACGCCGTGAGTCTCCCGGAATCGAAGAGCATCCCCTGCCGCAACTCTTCCGCCATGGCATACCCGTAGTGCTTTCGACCGACGATCCAGCAATGTTTCATACGACTCTTCTGGGGGAATATGAAAACGCCGCGCGCATGGGTTTAAGCGAGCAAGAACTCCTTCGATTGGCGCGACTGAGCTTCGAGCACGCTTTTGTTTCCAAAGAAGATAAAGCCTCCATGATGCAAGCCCTGAAGCCATAAGCGATGCAGGCTCCGCGCGCCGTTTCCCGCAACCACCGGCGCAGGGCGCTGCGCGGGCCAATCGCGAGAAATGTTATACTGCCAGCATGAAAGCACACGTTTGGGTGATGCCAAAGCGCACGGTACTCGATCCCCAAGGGCAAACCATCCAGCACGCCTTGTCCGGCCTCGGTTACGCCGCCGTTAAAGATGTCCGGCAGGGGAAATTTTTCGTCTTGAATCTCGACGGCTGGAGCCGCGACGAGGCGCAAAACCATCTCGAACGCATCTCGAAGGAAGTCTTGACCAACCCCGTCATTGAAGAATACCGCTTCGAAATCGTGGAATAACCGGCGCTCACGATGAACAACCTCCCTCGGCGCTTCCTGAAACTGCTGGCCTTCCCCAACAGCATACTGCTGGCGTTCCTCGTGATTGTGCTGGTCCTCGCCACACCCGGTTGTCAAAGCAATTCACACACCTCCAACCCTCGCCTTCGCAAAATCGACGAG
>JAYVMO010000314.1:0-2526 GCA_043758915.1 Acidobacteriota bacterium
TCCACGCCAGTTACTCTTTTATAAAAAACTCGCGCCCATAACTCCCTTAGAATCAACACTTGCAAACTCTCTCGCAAGTGTTGATTACAAAGCACTTACGCAAACACTAAGCCCTTCAGAATCAACACTTACAAAAAACCGGGGGGGGGGGGGGAGGGGGGGTGTTATTGTTAACCAGACACCCGACAAACGCCTCTTCTCCCAAAACACCCGAGGGAGGCTTCCATCAGATTGTCAGTCACCCATCACTACTCACCAGCCTGCCCCGACCTTGTCGGGGACACTAAGTCCTTTGTTTGCCACTCTTAGCTCAAAAATAGGGGGAGGGGGGAGGGGAGGCTACTTGCTGCTCTTCAATTCCACTCTCGCTGTCGCGAAGGGTAGCACCGCCTCGAGCAGCACCGGCGTTCGCATCGCGTCGTTCGCCAGGTTCAGGCGCTGGCGGCGCGGCGTTGGGAAAGGACGGACAGGGTGGGATGCATGACGCTGCGGAGGGTGGTTTCGGCGACGCGGGCTAGATGTTCGGAGAAGATGCCGCGGTAGGCGAACTCGGCGTGGTGATCGGCCCAGCGGATGCGGAGGAACCAATGGCCGTCTGAGTGTTCCGCGCGGGCGGCAGTCATTTCCGCGACGGGGACTACCAGCACTGGTTTCAGGTGGGAATCGAGCGCCCAAACGCGTTCCGCGCCGACGAAGAGTTGCACGCTGGCAGCCGGTGCGTTGCCCGGCTGATAGCGGCCACCGTTGACGACCACGAGTGCGCCGAGTTCGCGAGCGGCGTCATCGGCGCGCCGGTCGGGTTTCGCGGAGGGCAAGAGCGCTGCGAGGAGGAACAAGGCCATGCCCGCGATGGCCGCGAGCCAGGTGTTCCATAGAGCGAGGGGCAAGATGACCAGCGCGGCGCCGGAGAGACCCAGGGCGACGCGAAAAGCGAGCCACGCACCGGGATTGCGGCGGAGGTGCAGCAACCTGGGAATGAGCAGCGCAAGAACAAAAAGTGCGCCAATGGCCGTGTTGCGCAGCTTCGCGCCGATGCCTTCGCGTTGCGTTTCTGCTGGGCTGGCTGTCCTGCTCATTTTTCCGTGCGATCTCCGGTATCGCTCAGGGTTTCAGACCGTCAATTTCGCGCATGCGCGCGAAGGCGCGGCGCACGTGCGGGATGGTGATGGAGCCGCCCACGATGAGCGCGACATTGAGGGCGTCGATGACTTCTTCGCGCTTCCAGCCTTCTTCGCCGCAGCGCACGAGATGGTAGGTGATGCAATCGTCGCAGCGCAGCACCGCCGAAGCCACCAGGCCGAGCAACTCTTTTGATTTGGTGCCGAGTGGGCCGGGCTCATAGGCTTGATGGTCCAGGGCGAAGAAACGCTTCATGCCCAGATGGCCGCAGCCGAGGATTTCCTCGTTCAAATCGGCGCGAACTTTTTGAAAATCTTCCAGGCGATCCGCCATGACTCCTCCGGGAGAATAGGCCGCATGTGGGGACAAGAAGCGTCCGTCCATTATGTATCAAATCGAGCTAGTTCGGGAGCACGCGGCCGGCGCGCGCGCAGTCGCCCGCACGCAACGGTAACCACCATGCCTGCGCACGAGGTTAAAACGCGATCGCGGGCGCTGGTTGCTTGCCGGCGCTAGTTATTGCGCTACGGGAGCCAGCGCTTTTTCCACCAGATCTTTTGCGCCGGGCTTGCCTGCGAGGACTATTTCCGCCCATTCCACGCCGACCTTCGACATTCGTATGGCTTCGCTGGTAAGCGATTCCGAGCCTCCGGAATCGGCGTTGCCGAAGAAAATGCGGTCCATGGGATGGGACGCGGCAACGCGAGTCCTGGTGTATTGCCCGGGCGTGGCCATAAACATGGGGTGGCCGCGGCGATACATGCGAAGTTCAATGGGATCGACGTTGAATTCCGGCGAGAGCTTCTGAAAGTCGGCGAGCACGCGAGCGGCGAGCGACTTGCAGTCTTCTACATCGAGAAGCGTGGAGCGCTGGCTTTCGCGCAGCGGCGTGTAGAAGGACAGGATATTGTGCTTTTGTTTGTAGCCGGGATTATTGCGAACGGTCCAGTCAGCAACGATGAAATCGGTGAAGGAGTTTCCGGGGCACCAATTGTCGTAGCCGCGATTGTAGACGGGCTTGTCGAAGATGGCGTTGATCACTGGGTAGGGGGTGTAGCGGAAGCGGCGCATCGCGGATTTTTGATCGGAGGGGAGGCCGATGACGATGCGAGAAGTAATGTGCTTCGGCGTACACATGAGAACGGCTTTGGCCGAGACGGTGATGAGCTTGCCTTCGCGGTAGTAGGTCACGCGCACGCCGTCTTTGTCCTGCACGACGGCGACGACGGTGGCATCGTCGAGCATGCGCTCCTTGTATTTCGGCTGGAGGACTTCGACGAGTTTGTGGGTGATGCAGCCCAGGCCTCCCGGCAAGATGGCGCGGTTGACGTCCTCGCCGGAGAAGATGCCGCGTGCGTTGGCAAGCCCAACGTAAGCGGAGGTGTCTTCGGTGGCGGCGCCCCAGTT
>JAYVMO010000315.1:0-1644 GCA_043758915.1 Acidobacteriota bacterium
CTCAGCCCGCGCGCAATACACCGACCGCCACGCCATCGACGATCTGGGCGGACCGCAAGCTTTTGCCGCTCGTCGCGACGCGCTTGCAAAACAGGTCAAGTCCGGCGTCATCCTTCTTTTCGCGCGCAACGAAATTCCTGAAGCCGTCCACTATCGCGAAGACAACGACTTTTATTATTTCACCGGCCTGCAGGACCCCGGCGCGGTTCTGGCAATCAACGTGGACCGCAACACCACGATATTATTTGAGCCGCAGCAAGTCGGCCGCACCGCGCAAGTTTACGGCCCGAATCTTCTTTCGCAGCCAGCCGCGGAACGCACCGCGCTCGGCTTTCCCGTCGTTTTGCCCATCGGGAATCTCGACGAAATCCTTTCCCGCGTCTCAACCGATGCGAGCGGCGCGGGAGCAGACTTGTGGGTGCGCCTGAATTTTCCCGATAAAGCCGACGGCGCGCGCGGCGAAGTCGGCCGCGACCACTCCTGGAAATTCTCCCATCCTTATCACGAAGCGGTTCCCGCCGACCTTGCTCCCAATCAACTCCTCGCGCAACGCTACCCCATGGCCAAATTGCGCGACCTTACTCCGCTCATCGACGCCATGCGCAACATCAAAACTCCCCAGGAAATCGAAGTGCTGCGGCGCAATGGAAAAATCAGCGCCGAGGGCGACATGGACGCTATCACCCACGCGCATCCCGGCATGTATCAATATCAAATCGAAGCCCGCGCATTTTATTACATGGCCGATCACGGCGCGCAAGGCGTCGCTTACCTGGCCATCGTCAGCTCTGGCGCCGATATCAACACCATCCATTATTTTTCCGATCGCCACAAAATTGAGCCCAACGAATTGGTGGTCCTCGATTTCGGAGCCTCGCTGGATCACGAAACCATGGACATCACCCGCACCTTCAACATCAGCGGGAAATTTACGCCGGAGCAGGCCAAGTGGTACGCCGTCGATCTGGAGTGCCAGAAAACAGTTCTCGCGCTGCTCACGCCCGGCCACACCTACGACGAAGCCTCCGAAGCCGGCAAAGCCATCTTCGTAAGAGAGGGCATCGGCGACCAGTGGTACGGTTTCCCCGGCCACTTCCTCGGCCTCGCTACGCACGATGTTCTGCGTGTGACTGGGCCGGTGAAACCGGGACAAGTCGTCACCGTAGAGCCGTTCATCGATTTTCCCGACAAGCGCATGCACTTCCGCGTGGAAGACACCGTGCTGATCACCAGCGGCGCGCCGGAAAATCTTTCCGCGGCAATCCCCAAAGAAATGGCCGACGTGGAAAAACTGGTGGGCAGCGCCAAATAGCTTTTCCCGAATGTCCAGGCGTTTTACACGCTGAAAACGGGGCGATCCGAGCTATCTACTTTTTTCATTCATCTCATCAACTTTTCTTCTCGCCCTAAATCCTTTTCTATTTGACGCTTGGCGGAGCGCCGCGCTAACGTAACTTCCGAGGCCAGCCAGGTCTGCACCACGTATGCTCTTAATTCCCATCAAATTTTTTCGAGGAGATTCATGTCGACAGATCTTCGTAATTTTCTAGCCCTCAGCTACGACGAGCTGGAAGAACTGAATTTGAAGGCCAAGGAACAACGCAAGGCACGCACCCCGGTTCACAAGATTCAAGAGCAGCGTAT
>JAYVMO010000316.1:0-1905 GCA_043758915.1 Acidobacteriota bacterium
GGAATCAGCGGCGATGTGAATCCAAAAGAGCTGATCGCCAGGTTGCAGACGTGGTCCGCGAGCTGGCCTAAAACGGATTTCGTGGCCGCGTCCGAGCCGCAAACCACTCCGGCCAAGGATAAGCGCGTGTTCATCGTCGACCGGCCCAGCTCCGTGCAGACCACGCTGGCCATGGGGAATATCGGTATCACCCGCACCAGCAGCGATTATCCGACCATGGTGGTACTGGATCAGGTTCTCGGCGCCGGCCCTTCCAGCAGATTGTTTCTGAATCTGCGGGAGGCCAAGGGCTTCACTTATGGCGTCTACAGCACCTTCAAAGCCGACAAGTACGCTGGAGCGATTCGCGTCGGCGGCGATTTGCGCACCGAAGTTACCGGCGGTGCCATGACCGAATTCTGGAATGAATTCAACCGCATTCGCGACGAGAAAGTTCCGGACGCGGAACTGGATGACGCGCGGCGCGCCGTAGTGGCGCGGTTCGCTCTTTCCCTGGAACAGCCCAGCGAGTTGCTCAACTTCGCGGTGGAGCGCAAGGTTTACGGCTTGCCTGCGGATTATTGGGAGAAATATCCCGCGCAAATTTCCGCGGTAACTGCCGACGACGTGCAGCGCGTGGCCAGGAAATATATCGACATGTCCAACATGCAGGTCGTGGGCGTCGGGGACGCCAGGAAAATTGCCCCGGTGCTCTCGAAATATGGAACTGTGCAAATATTCAATGTGGATGGCAAGCCGGAAGAACCGAAGCTGGAGCGCTTGAAGCCCATCGGCCAATAAATAGCCGGATCTTTTCGCGCCGCGGCCCGCAGATTTTTGCGCGCCGCGGTTTTTTTATTTTTGTTTTTGCAGATTCGGCGCAACGGCCTGGGCATGAGACTGCGTCTTCAGTCGTATCAGCAGGAAAATTCCAGCGATAACAGAGAGCACGCTGACGGCTTGTGCGTTGGACATTCCCAGGAACGAGCGTGGATTGATGCGGATGATCTCCACCAGGAATCGCGCGATGCCGGTGAGGATCAGGTAATAGCTGAAAATTTCGCCCGGCGGCATTTTCGCGCCAGTGGACTTCGCTTGTTGCAGCGCTTTCCTTCCAAGATGCCACAGCAGCGCGCCGATCAGGCACCATACTACGAATTCATACAAAGGAGTGGGATGCACGCGCTCCAGCGTGGGAACCACGCCGTTGGGAAAACTCATGCCCCAGGGAAGTGAAGTAGGCCTGCCATAATCGCCGTCACCGGAAAGCAAACAACCGATGCGCCCGATGGCGTAGCCGTAGCACGCCGCGGGAGAACAAGCGTCCAGAAATTCCAGCATCGGCAAGCGCGCCCGCCTGCCAAGATACAGCATCGCGCCAAAGCCGCCGAGAAATCCACCGAACCACGCGAAACCGTAGCGGCTGAAAAAAAGGGTGAAGGGATCGTGAAAAAACTCCTTAGGCGTTTCGAGGAGATGGTAGAGCTTTGCGCCGATGATGCCGAGCAGCCCGGCAATCGTAATCATGCCGAACGCGTCTGCGCTGAAGCCGCGGCGATTGAAATCGGCCTGCAGGATATAGGCAGACACGATGAGCGCCGTTGCGACCATCAATCCAAAAGTGGGAATCGTCAGAAAACCAATGTGCAGGTAAGGAATCATCGTTGCCGTGTGTACCTTAAGAAGTATACACGACGCGTTCACGCGGCCCGATGCGTCGAAACTTTTCCCTTGCCGCGCAGAAGCAGTCCCAGCAGAAGCCAGCTGGCAAATGAAAGCCACTCCACAATCGAAAAGTGACCGGGCACGAATGGCAAAAGTTTCATGAACAGAAAGGCGAGCGCGACCAAGGTTCCGAGGCCCGCGATCATGCGCAGCCTCGCCGTTTTTTCCACCAGGAAAAATGACAAACATGCCGCAAACCAG
>JAYVMO010000317.1:0-14807 GCA_043758915.1 Acidobacteriota bacterium
ATCAGCGCCAAAACGGCAATCAGCGCGGTCAAAATTGCCGCGCGATAAACCGGCTGTGTTGCTCGCGGAAAAACCTGTGCCAGGTAAGTCGTAAATAGATTTGCTGTACCTGAAGCCCCCGCGATGCGTGAGAGCCAAGTCAGCCAGGCGATCTGAATGCCCCAGAATCGCCCGAGCGTTTCCCTCGCGTATAAATACACACCTCCGGCCTCACGAAATTGCGAAGCCACTTCGCTGAGGCACAGCGCAATCACCAGCACGCCGGCGCCAGCCACGATGTAGGCCCAGGGTGCGCGGTCGCCCAGGTGCCCGGCGACGGCAGATGGCAAGCCGAAGATTCCGCTGCCGATAATGGTGTTGATCATCAGCGCGGACAAACTCCAACGCCCGATGGATCGCAGAAGGGTTGGAGGCGTGTGGGCCACTCGCGCGTCGATGCTTTCGCAGAATCCGCAGCCGCGTTTAGTTGTTGGCCGCAGCTACCGGCGGTGCCTTCATCTTCGCGATTTCTGTCAGCAAATCCGGCTTGCTGCTGACACGCTCGAGATGCGGGTAACGTTCGCCGCCGTGGTAGTCAATCCGATAGGTGTGAAAATACTCTTCGTTCTCAACCAAAAGCTCGATCGGCTCATCGTTGCCTTTGGCCCGCTGGATGGCTTCGCGCAAAATTTCCGGCGTCCATCGCCGGCCATTCACGGCGAGCAGTTTCATACCCGGCGCGATGCCTGCCTGCGCCGCCGGCGAGCCGGGGATAACGTCAATCACCTCATCGCTCGTCTCGCCACCCGGATTGTGGAGGATCAGTCCAAGCGAGAACTGCAAGTCCGTGGTCCGCCCGACTTCATCTTTAGCGCGCTGGTGTTCGTTCATCGTTTCGTTGAAAGCCAGCCGCCACCCGCTGTTTTCGATGCCCGCCAGCGGAGCGCCTGGCCCGTGCGAATTCAGCCGTTCGGTAAAGAATCCACGCCAATCGTACGGCGCAATTTCCTGCATTGCCGCGACGACATCAGCGAACGTGTACGGCACGATTTTTGGTCCGGTGCTCTCGCCGCCGTAAAACTTCTTGCAGAAATCATCCATCGAGCGTTGGCCCTGGGTCTCGCGCCGGATGATGGTGTCGGCTTCGAGCCAGATCAGCGTACTCTCATCATAATAATCCACCGAGCGCCGCCACGACGCGCCGCCCTTCCGCGCTCCGTAAAGAATTTGCGCCGCGATGGCCGTGTCTTGAAGATTGCGCCACGTTCTGCCGGGCCGTTGGTTCAAATAAGCGGCCACGGTCGCCAAATCTTCGCGCAGCTTTTCCGGAGTCCAGAATCCGCTTCGCGCTGAAAGCATCGTGCCGTAATACTGCGTCAGTCCCTCGTACACCCACAGAAGCCCGCCCTTCATGGGCTGCTGATAGTCCGGTGTTGCCAATCCGGCCGGGCGCCGGTATTTGCCATTCCAGGAGTGGAAGAATTCGTGCGGAAGTAGAGCGGTTTCCGTCTCGAAAATTTCGGGATCGAGTAGCATGCGTTCCGCTGCCCGGTTATCGCTGGATTCGTGATGCTCCTCGCCAAACGACGTCAAGTTGTCGCTCAGCGCCAGCAGAAAGTCGTAGCGGCGGTAATGCCGCGCACCGAAGAGCGCGCCCGTCTCAGCCACCAGTTGGCGCAGATGCCGCACCTGTTCGCTTGTGGGTTCCGCCGCGGCCGCGCTGTCTGCCGCGATGTGAATGAAGTGCTCCGGTTTCTGCCCCTTCGAAAGTTCGTAGGTGTTCAAGTACTTGCCCGCAAGCACCGTGGAATCCACAAGCGTGGTCAACGATGCGGGTTGGAACTCAATTTCATCCGCGGATTCTTTTGCCACCGGCAAGGCCGTGCCATATTTCCATCCCTCGGGCAAACGCAGACTGGCTACGTAGGTCAAGTCGTCGCTCTTCGGGCCCAGCGGGTAGAGCAAAACGAGATTCCAATTCAGCACCGCGGTCTGCGAAGTCGCTGTGGGGCTGGTAGAAAAACCGCGAGCCTCAGCCGGCGAAAGAAAGTCCAGCGAGACCTCCAGCTTATCCACGCCCGCGGGTACGTCACAGTGAAAGGCAAACATGTCGGCGTCGTCGCGCAGCCAGGCGATGTCCTTGCCGCCTGCTCGAAAATGGAGTCCCGTCACATCCACGATCGGTCCATTGGGGCCATGCTCGCCGGGAATCCATTTCGGATAAACCAGCGTCAGCGGTCCAGCGGCCACGGGAAATTCCATCTTGGCGTGAAAGATCCGCTTGGGCGCTTCTCGCAAGTCGACCGCGATGTGGATCGACTTGGCCGCATCCTGCGCTCGCAAAGAACCTGCTGCCGGCAACAACGTGCTGAACGCCAAAAGAACCAGGGTAGAAGTGCGCTTGAGCATCGAAACCATTCCTCCAAAATGTCGCGCAAGCGTAGCACATGTCACGCTACGCATACATGCAGGCACTGAGTCCCCGCCTCTGTTCTGAAAATTCCTAGAGTGCGGCTATTCGTGGTGGGTGACTCTGCTACAATTCTTTCCCGGACGTCCGATGCCCAACAAAACCGGTCTTTTCCCTCGTAATTTCAAAAAGACCTTTCCCGTTGCAGTGCGCGGCGAAGGCTCGTGGATTGTCTCTGCGGACGGCCGCCGTTTTCTCGATGCTTCGGGGCAGGCCGCGGTTGTCAGCATCGGCCATGGAGTCGCCGAGATCGGCCGCGCCATGGCGGAGCAATCCTCCCGGATTGCTTTTGCCCACACTTCGCAATTTCATTCCGAGCCGGCGGAAAAGCTGGCCACTCGCCTTCTGGAACTCGCCCCGCCCAATTTTCGTAACGGTGGGCGCGTGTATTTCACTTCGGGGGGTTCCGAAGCGACCGAAACGGCCATCAAGCTGGCGCGGCAATACCATCTCGAAACGGGTCAGCCCTCGCGCTATCGCGTGGTCTCGCGCCGCCAGAGCTATCACGGCAGTACGCTGGGAGCCATGTCCGTCAGCGGCAATGTCTCGCGCCGCGCGCCGTACCAGCCATTACTCGCCGAATGGGGTCACATCGCTCCTTGCTTTTGCTATCACTGCCCCTTCGACAAAAAATTCCCCGAATGCGGAATTGCATGCGCCGACGACCTTGACGTTTTGCTGAAGGGCACGTCCAGCGAATCAGTCTCCGCCTTCATATTTGAGCCCGTCGTTGGCGCGACACTTGGCGCCGCTGTACCTCCGGAGGGTTACGCGCAGCGCATCGCGGAAATTTGCCGCAAGCAGGGTATCCTGCTCATTGCCGACGAAGTGATGACCGGCATGGGCCGCACCGGAAGAACTTTCGCCGTCCAGCACTGGGGCGTTGAACCGGACATCGTTCTGGTCGGCAAGGGAATCGCCAGCGGCTACGCGCCGCTCGGTGCGGTCCTTGTCGCGCCGCGCGTCGTCGAAGCGTTCGAACGGGGCAGCGCCGCCTTTCAGCACGGTTTCACCTATCAAGCCCATCCCGTGGCCACCGCCGCGGGCAACGCCGTATTGGACTATCTCCAATTCAACAATCTTTTCGAGCGCGTCCTTCCCGCAGCTCAGGTTCTTCGCGCCAAGCTCTCGCCCTTGGAAGCACACCAACACGTCGGAGAAATCCGCGGCCGCGGCCTGCTGATGGGCGTCGAGTTTGTGAAAAACAAGACCACGCGCGAGCCGTTCCCCAGGGAACTCAACGTCGCCGAGCGCATTCGTCTAGCCGCGCTCGAGCAAAACGTCCTAACCTATCCGACGCAAGGCTGCGTCGACGGGGTCCATGGCGATCACATCCTCCTCGCTCCGCCGTTCATCATCACTCTCGAGGAATCGTCCATCATCGCGTCCGCGCTCGAAGCGGCGCTGCAAATGGTATTTCCGGTTTGATTTGTACTGCGGCTTTTTTATCGCATTCTGGCAGGTCATCTCGTTTGGGAGAGAATACAAAAATGCGCCATCCTCTTTTCAAGTATGCATCGCTGCTCTGCTGTTGCTTCGCGCTTGCCGCTGCGCTCCGCGCTCAGGATCGACCCGCTGCAAAACCTCGCGCGCGTGATCTCGGCGTTCCGTTTGACGGGACGCCCGGCCCGCTCAACGCCATCACCGATGTTTCCGGCGTCACTGTCGGCAACACCACGCTCATCTCCGGTGAAGGGAAACTTCAGGTTGGCAAAGGCCCGGTGCGCACCGGAGTCACCGCGGTTCTTCCCCGTGGCAAGGAATCCATGACTAATCCCGTGTTCGCGGGTTGGTGGTCTCTCAACGGAAATGGGGAAATGACCGGCACCACTTGGGTCGAAGAATCAGGATTTCTCGAAGGCCCGGTGATGATCACCAACACGCACAGCGTCGGCGTCGTTCGTGATGCTGTCATTCAGTGGCGCGTCACGCATGCTCAGCCCGATCCCAACGGCTACTGGTGGTCACTGCCCGTCGTTGCGGAAACCTGGGACGGCTGGCTCAACGACATCAACGGCTTTCACGTCAAACCCGAGCATGTTTTTCACGCCATCGACTCCGCGGCTTCCGGCCCGGTTGAAGAAGGCAACGTCGGCGGCGGCACCGGAATGATCTGCAACGAATTCAAGGGCGGCATTGGCACATCTTCGCGCAAACTCGACATGAAAGCGGGCGGATACACCGTCGGCATCCTCGTGCAGTGCAACTATGGCTCGCGCCCGAATCTCCGTATCGCGGGTGTGCCCGTCGGCAAGGAAATTCCCGAAGACCCTGCGTATACTTCGGCTTCCTTCAGCGGACAGGACCGCGGCTCCATTATCGTCGTCGTCGCCACGGATGCACCGCTCCTGCCCCACCAGCTCAAGCGCCTCGCGCGCCGCGTCTCGCTCGGCCTCGGCCGCACCGGCAGCATCTCCGGCAACGGCTCCGGCGACATCTTCATCGCTTTCTCCACCGCCAACCCCGGCGCCGGTGCTGGCGACCATGTTGTCGACCTGAAAATGTTGCCCAACGACATGATCGAGCCCCTCTTCGCCGCCACCGTGCAAGCCACCGAAGAAGCCATCATCAACGCCATGGTCGCCGCGGAAACCATGACCGGTATCGAAAATCACAAAGTCATCGCGCTTCCGCACGACCGCCTGCGCGAAGTGCTCAAGAAATACAATCGATTGAATCAGTGAGGGCCGCGTGGTGAAAAAACAGCTTGCGGTCACATCTCTGCTTGCTCTAGCGGCAGGCGGGTTACTTTGGTCTTGCTCTCATCCAGTGGGATCACGGAAGTCCGTCCTTGCGATCACGCATGTCACACTGATCGACGCCACGGGCTCCGCTCCTCAGTCCGACGTGACCGTGCTGATCGCTGACCAGCACATCGCGGCCATTGGTCCTACAAGCAAGACAACCATTCCGAGTGACGCGCAAGTCCTCGACGCCATCGGAAAATGTCTCATCCCCGGCCTCGCCGACATGCACGTCCACCTCACCGGCGCCGGCGAACCGGCCGGCAGCCGGGAATTCATTCTTCCACTGCTTCTCGCCAACGGCATTACCACCGTTCGCGATATGGGTGGCTACCTCGAATCCCTTGTTCCCCTTCGAAAAGAGATCGAGGCGGGTAAGCGCCTTGGTCCGCAGATTTATTTTCCTGGTCCGTATCTCGACGGCAGCCCGCCATCCTTCCAGCCTTCTTTCGTCGTCACAAATTCTGTCCAGGCTTCCGAAGACGTGCACTCCCTCATCCAGCGCGGCGTCGATTTCATCAAGGTGCAATCCATTCTCAGCCGCGACGCCTACTTCGCCATCGCCGTCGCCTGCAAGCGCGAACAGATCACCTTCGTCGGCCACGTTCCCGATCGCGTCACCGCTGCCGAAGCTTCCGACGCCGGCCAAAAGAGCATCGAGCATCTCACCGGTGTTCTCCGCGCTTGCTCCAAGGACGAGCCGCGCCTAATGCGCGAACAATCCTTCTCCCCCGCAAAAAAAGAAACGCCCGCGCAATCCCACGCCCGCCAACTCGCCTGGCAGCGCGAACTTTTAAGTTCGTACTCCGACAAAAAAGCGAACGAACTTATCGGCAAATTCATCGCGAATCAAACCTGGCAAGTCCCCACGCTCGTACTTCTGAAAAAAGACGCCTTTCCCACGCCGGAAACCGATCCCTCGCAGGATCCTCGCCAGAAATACATCCCAAAACATTTTCTCGAAGGATGGGAGAAGGGAACCCGCGATCGCGATAAAGGTACGACTCAGCCGGAATTCGAATTGCGCACCGCTCTGCTCGCAAAATCCATGCAGTTCGTCGGCAAAATGAACTCCGCCGGCGGCCGCATCATGGCCGGCACCGATTCCGCCGCGCCTTACGTCTTCCCCGGCTCCAGCCTACACGATGAACTCGCGCTGCTGGTGCAAGCCGGCCTAACTCCCATGCAAGCTTTGCAATCCGCGACAAAAAATCCCGCGGAATTCCTCGGCAAGCTCGAAACGCAGGGCACCATCGAGCAGGGCAAGTTCGCCGATCTCGTCCTACTCGACGCCAATCCCCTCGACGACATCCATAACACCCAGAAAATCCGCGCCGTCATCCTTCGCGGCAAACTCCTGGATAGAAACTTTCTTGACAATCTTCTGGGAGGGGAAGAGAAATTTGCGGCAGCCAACTAAACAGAGGAATCCCATCAGGCAGGCCTCTAAATCACTGGCACCGCGGTTTTCCTCGCTGGATTGAAGAAGGGCATTGCCACCACCTTTGCCGACACGGTTTGCCGCACCGCTTCCACCGTCATCTCCATGCTGAGGGTTGTTCCGATTGCCGCGCTTGCGCGGTTCACGCAAGCCAGCGCAATCATCTTCTTCAGAGTTGGCGACCAGCTCGTGGACGTTGCCTTTCCCACCTGCCGGCCGCCTCGATACACCGGCACCGCGACCCGCGAGGCCATGCTAGGCACTTGCGGCGCCATGCCCATCTTGTCGTACAGCGCCTCGACCTCGTTCCAATTTATCTCCAGCCCTACCATGGCCCGTTCCGCGCCGTTTTTCGCTTCGACGGCCAGCGCTTCGCGCCCCACAAAATTCTCTTTCTTCAAATCCACCAATTTCCCCAGCCCAATTTCCGCCGGGGAATACTTCTGCGACTCAATCAGCGCCTTCTTGCTGGATGTGTAATCCACTTCAATCAAAATCAGCCCCGCCTCGATTCGCGCAACGTCCAGCGCGAGCATCCCCGCCGGATGAATGTCGAACGCTTTGCCCTTCGCCACCAGCGCGTCCCACACTTTCACGGCATCCTTCCACGGCATCCAAACTTCAAATCCCAGGTCGCCCGTATATCCCGTCCGCGAAATATCCACCGGCACGCCGGCGATCTTGCCGTGCGTCACGCGGAAATATTTCAGGTTGGCGATGTTGGCTTCCGCCGCTGCGTGCAGCAGCTTCCCCGAAGTCGGCCCCTGCAGCGCCAGCGCCGCCGTCTGCTCCGAGATGTCTTCAATTTTCACTTCCAGCCCCAGCGCATTCTGCTGAAACCACCGCAGGCTGGGGTCCGCCGCCGTCCACCGGTATTCATTTTCGCCCAGGCGCGTGATCGTTCCGTCGTCGATCACTTTCCCTTCCGGGTCGCACCAGCAGCAGTAGATCACCTGATCCACCGCCACCTTATTAATGTCGCGCGAGATCACCCGGTTCACGAATTTGGTCGCATCGCGCCCCGTCACGCGGTACTTGAAGAGCGGAGAAATATCGATCAGCGCCGAGGAGTTCCGGATGGCGTTGTACTCGTGCTCGTGGTGCATCTCGTACACGCTGACCGTGTAGTAGCCCGACCACTCGCGGTAATTCAGGCTCTCGCACAACGCCAGCGTTCTCTCATGAAATGCGGTTCCAATGGGCACGATTCCCCCTGTTCGATCGGCGAGCCGAGATTATAGTTGAGGACGGGCAGAGCCGTATACCAAGCAGGCTATCTTACCGCGCCAGAATCGAAAACCCGTTCCAACTGAATCGCTCAGATTCTAATTCATAAACGATTCGGATGGACTTGTGCCCCAGCGCCGCTGTCAGTAGAATGAGCGTTCTTCTTACCGCAGCTTTGTTTTTGTACCTGGCTACCGCCTTGCGGACAGCAGCGGTATTCGCGGACTTGCGGTCACAAGTATCGGAGTCTTACCGAATGGGGCAGCACTACGACGTTATCGTCATCGGCGGCGGCCACAATGGTCTGGTCAACGCCGCGTATCTCGCCAAAGCAGGGAAGAAAGTTCTCGTGCTCGAACGCCGCCACGTTTTCGGTGGCGCAGCCGTCACGGAAGAAATCGTCCCGGGTTTCCTTTTTTCCGAATGTTCTTACGTCGTCTCGCTGCTGCGCCCGGAAATCATTCGTGAGCTGGACCTCCCGCGCCACGGCCTGGAAATCCTGCCTCTCGACGGCACCTTCTCTCCCATGCTGGACGGCAATCACCTCTGGCGCATGAACGATCATTCCAAATCCATTCGCGAAATCCGCCGCCATTCCCGCGTCGACGCCGAAGCCTACGACGAATTCTCCAAGATGATGACCCCGATGTGCCGCTTCGTGAAGCCGCTGCTCTCCATGATTCCCCCGGACCCCACCACGCTCCATCCGAAGGACCTCAAGCAGCTGCACTTCCTGATGCAGCGTTTCCGTTCGCTCTCCTCCGACGAGCGCTACACCCTGGTCCAGCTCATGACCATGAGCGCCGCGGATTTTCTCGATCAGTGGTTTGAAACCGATGTTCTCAAAGCCACCATGTCCGCCTCCGGCATCATCGGCACGTTTCTCGGTATTCGCTCGCCCGGCACCGCCTACGTTCTTCTCCATCACTACATGGGCGAAATCGACGGCGCGTTCCGTTCCTGGGGCTTCAGCCGTGGCGGCACCGGCGCCATTTCCAACGCCATCGGCGCAGCCGCCTGCGAAGCCGGCGTCGAAATTCGCACCAAGGCGCCTGTCGGTAAGATTCTCGTCAAGAATGGCCGCGCCGCCGGCGTCGTTCTGCAATCCGGGGAAGAAATTTCCGCCAACGTGGTTTCCTCCAGCGTCGACCCGCATCTCACGTTCGAAAAATTTCTTGAGCCCAGCGAACTCCCCAGCGATTTTCTCGAAGCCGTCCGCCGCTACAAATTCCGCGGCTCTTCCGGCAAAGTCAACGTGGCCCTCGACGCGCTCCCTAATTTCAAATCTCTCCCCGGCCCCGGCGCGCATCTTCGCGGCGCCATCTCCATTTCTCCCGGCGTCGAATACATGGAGCGCGCCTACGACGATGCCAAGTACGGCCGTTTCTCGCGCCGCCCCTACATCGATATGGTCATCCCCAGCCTGACCGACCCCAGCGTTGCGCCTCCCGGAAAACACGTGCTCTCTTGCTTCGTGCAATACGCGCCCTACAAACTCGCTGAAGGCACCTGGGACGATCAGCGCGAAGCCTTCGGCGACAACGTCATCAACACCATCGCCGAGCACGCTCCCAACATCAAGGACATCATCATCGAACGCCAAATCCTTACCCCGCTCGATCTCGAACGCGAATTTGGTCTCACGCAGGGCAACATTTTCCAGGGCGAGCTCTCCCTTGAACAGCTTTTCTTCCTCCGGCCCGTTCCCGGCTGGGCCTACTACCGCACTCCCATCGCGAACCTTTATATGTGCGGCTCCGCCACGCATCCTGGCGGCGGCATCATGGGGGCTCCTGGCCGCATCGCCAGCCAAGTCATTTTGAAAGAGTGGAAATCCGCCGGCTCTCGCGCAAAGGCGGTCAACTGACGATGCCGATCGGACAGCGCGTAGCTCTCATCGGCGGCGGTCACAACGCTCTCATCACCGCTTTTTATCTCGCCAAAGGCGGCTTCAAGCCGCTGGTCCTCGAGCGCCGCGAAGTTGTCGGTGGCGGCGCCATCACCGAGGAATTTCATCCCGGCTTCCGCTGTTCCACGCTCGCGCACACCATCGGCCCGCTGCGCGCCGACGTCGCCCGCGACATGCAAGTCGAAAAGTACGATTGCCAGATTCTCTATCCCGACCCGCGCGTCTTTGCTCCCACTCCCGACGGCAACGCGCTTCTTTTTTACAACGACCACGCCAAGACCGCCGGCGGCATCGCGCGCCTCTCCGCCAAAGACGCCGCGAAATACACCGAATTCGCCGCATCTCTCGAAGAAATCGCTGGCGTCTTTGCGCAACTCTGCTCCATCACTCCTCCCGCGATTGATACGCCTTCTCCGGAAGATCTCTGGAATCTGCTCAAGACCGGCCGCGGCGTCCGCAGTCTCGGCAAAGCGGGTATCTTCAACCTCCTCCGCTGGGGCCCCATGGCTGTTGCGGATTTTGTCTCCGAATTTTTCGAAACCGAACTGATCCGCGCCGTCATCGCCGCCCGCGGCATCTTCGGCACGGCCCTCGGCCCGTGGTCCGCCGGTTCCACGGCGGTCCTCCTTCTTCGCGCCGCCGCCGATGCCCACCCCGTCGGCTCCGCCGCCTTCCCGCGCGGTGGCCTCGGCGCGCTTACCCGCGCGCTCGCCGAATCCGCTAAACGTGCTGGCGCCGAAATCCGCACCAACGCCGAAGTTCAGCACATCCGCGTCAAAAATGGCGCCGTTTCCGGCATCGTCCTCGCCGACGGCGAAGAGATCGCCATCGAAGCCGTTGTCTCCGGCGTCGATCCCAAGCGCACCTTCTTCCAGCTTCTCGATCCCGCGCAGCTCGATCCGACGTTTGCCATGCGCATTCGCAACGTGCGCGCCGCAGGCACGGTTGCCAAAGTCAATCTCGCCCTCGGCGATCTGCCGTCTTTCCCCGCGCTCGCCGGAACTGTCGGCCCCGACGGTTTCCGCCAGGCGCTATCGGGCCGCATCCACATCGGTCCAGAAATCGATTACCTCGAGCGCGCCTTCGACCATTCCAAGTACGGCGAGTTCTCCACCTCTCCGTATCTCGACGTCACCATTCCCACGCTGCTCGATCCCTCGCTTGCTCCTGAAGGCCAACACGTCCTCTCTGCCTATGTGCAATTCGCTCCCTACAAATTAAAAAAAGGGAATTGGGACGCTCGGCGCAAGGAATTAGGCGACACCGTCGTCAAAACGCTCTCCAATTACGCCCCCAATCTCCCCGGCCTCGTCGAATCCATGCAGGTCATCACTCCCCAGGACCTCGAGACTACTTACGGCTTCACCGGCGGCCACATCTTTCACGGCGAACTGGCTCTCGACCAGCTCTTCACCATGCGCCCCGTCCTCGATTGGGCTCGCTACCAGACTCCCATTCGCGGCCTCTTCCTCTGCTCCTCCGGCACGCATCCCGGCAACGGCCTAACCGGCGCATCGGGCGCCAACGCCGCCAAAGAAATCATCCGCGAACTTCGATAAGGACTTTTCTATGCTCGTCCGCAGCATTCTCGAAAGTGTCATCCCGAGGGGCCGACTTCGGTCGGCGCCGACGGATCTCAACCTGCTCATGGGCAGGGACACATGACCACGATCGACCGGATCAAACTACAGGCTCTTCGGCGACGCGAGGAATCCCGCTTCCTCTCCGACCATCCCAAATCCGCCGCCCTCTATCAGCGCGCGCAATCCTCCCTCCTTGGCGGCGTCCCGATGAACTGGATGAAAAAATGGGCCGGCGCTTTCCCCATTTTCGTAAAGTCCGCTAAAGGCGCGCACTTCACCGACGTGGACGGTCGCGACTACATCGACCTCTGCCTCGGCGACACTGGCGCCATGACCGGCCACTCTCCCGATGTCGTCGCCGAAGCCGTTGCCCGCCGCGTCAGAGAAGGCATCACCCTCATGCTCCCCACCGAAGACTCGTTGTGGGTCGGCGAAGATCTCCAGCGCCGTTTCGGCCTTCCCTACTGGCAATTCACGCTCACCGCCACCGACGCCAATCGCTTCGCCATTCGCATCGCCCGCGAAATCACCCAGCGCTCCAAAATTCTCGCCTTCCACTATTGCTATCACGGCACCGTCGACGAAACCTTCGCCACGCTCCACGAAGGTGTCGTCGGCCCCCGCCGCGGCAATATCGGCCCGCCGGTCAATCCCGTGGAAACCACGCGCATGGTCGAGTTCAACGATCTCAACGCTCTCGAGGACGCTCTCAAGCACCACGACGTCGCCTGCATTCTCGCCGAGCCTGCCATGACCAACGTCGGCATCATCCTCCCCGAGCAGGGCTACTGGCCCGCCGCCCGCGAACTCGCCCGCCGCTACGGCTCTCTCCTCATCGCCGACGAAACCCACACCATCTGCGCCGGCCCTGGCGGCTGCACCGCCGAATGGAAGCTTGATTCCGACATGCTCGTTTTCGGCAAAGCCATCGGCAGCGGCATCCCCGGCGCAACCTACGGCTGCTCCGAAGAAGTCGCTCAGCGCATTTCCGCCCGCCTTCACTTGGAAGATTGCGATGTCGGCGGCATCGGAGGCACTCTCGCCGGCAACGCGCTCTCCCTCGCCGCTATGCGCGCCACGCTTGAACACATTCTCACGCCGGCCAATTTCGAAAAAATGATTCCTCTCGCCAAGCGCTTCACCGATGGCGTCGCCGAGAATCTGCGTTCCACCGGCTTGGCCTGGAACGTCATCCGCCTCGGCGCTCGCGCCGAATACACCTTCGCCCAAAAACCGCCGCGCAACGGCGGCGAATCCGCCGCTGCCTCCGACTTCGAGCTGGAGCGCTTCCTACATCTCTACGCCCTCAACCAGGGCGTCCTCCTAACGCCCTTTCACAACATGGCCCTCATGTGCCCCGACACCGCCGCCGCCGACATCGACGCCCACACCCAAATTTTCGCCGACGCCGCCCGCGAACTCACCTCCTAGCAGTTGCCTACCCGTTTTTGGAGTGCGGGAGCTCTGCTCCCGCCTTTCCGGCACGTTTTTCCCAACATCCACCACCGGAGCCACTCTCAAGTAGCACAGGTTTCAATCTGTGCTTCACGTCAGCAGCACTCGCCCGTGAACTCCTACGCCTACCCACATTCCGATTTGGGATTTGTCTGTGCCAGATTGGCACCGGCGCTTGCTTTGCTCCCAAAACTCTTCTCGTCTTCCGATTCATGATTTCTTCAAACGGGGCGTATCTATAAGATTTAGCGAACTCTAATCTCTCCAAAACTCCCAATCGTTTTCCACGCAGCTCCTGGCACGACGCGTGCTCCTTCCAACACGACCAGCGCAACCAAGCGATTGGAGGTCTGCCATGCGTCTACGATTCAGCGTTATCATTTTATTGACGGCCTGTTTCTCTGCGGTTTCCCCTCTGCTCGCGCAGAATCCTCCGCCCACAGCCGCCAACGCCTCGCATCCGCCCGCAACTCTCGACCAAGTGATTGACCGCGCCATCCTGCGCGAGCAACAAGAGATGAAGAGTATCGGCACCTACACTCCCGTCGTCGAAACCTATATTCAGGAAGTGCAGCCCGACAAGGAAATGGGCGCCGTTCCGCAGTCCGATCTCTATTTTCTCGGGCAAGCCGATTTTCGCCGCGGCGTCAAAGTGCATTCCATGATCGAAAGTAGCAGGAAAGGTTCGTTCTTCTTCTGGTCCTTCGAGCCCGCCGGGTTTTTGCAGATGGTTTTTATCGATCGCGGAGAATTTGACCGCGCGCACTACAACTTCAAATACGCCGGACGCGAATTTCTAGGCGAGGTACGCTGCTACGTTTTCGATGTCACGCCCGCGCGGAAGGCCCGGGGTGCGCGTTTCGTCGGCCGCATGTGGGTGGAAGACCAGGACTCTTTCATCGTGCGGTTCAATGGCCAATACGCTCCGTCCGTGAATTTTTCCTGGAAAACATTCCAGAATGACTACTACCTGCATTTTGATTCTTGGCGCAGCAACGTGAAATCCGGCCTCTGGCTCCCCAGCTACGTCTACAGCCAGGAACTCGATCCCCCTGTCCGCTTCGGCATTCCCAATTACAAATCCGCCACGCACTTGTGGGGCTACCAGCTCAAATCCGGCTCCCGCGCCGATGAGTTGAGCCGCATCCTCGTCGAGAGTTCCACCGCGGTGAAAGACGAGGGCACGAAGCACGACCGTTCCCCGCTCGAAGCCCAGCGCGAATGGCGTCATGAAGCCGAAGACAACGTCCTCGACTTGCTCGAACGCAACGGCATCCTCGCTCCGCCCGGCCCCGTCGACACTCTCCTGAATATCGTGGTCAACAACCTCGTAGTCACCAACAACCTCGATGGGCAAATCGACTTGCGTTGCCGCCTGCTGCTCACTTCTAATCTCGAATTGTTTTCCATCGGCAACACGATCGTCATCAGCCGCGGGCTCGTCGACGCCGTCCCCGATGAACCTACGCTCGCAACCATGCTCGCTCACGGTATGGCCGACGCTATGAACCCCAAAACCTACCAAGATCAGTACGGCTTCAGCGACATTCTTCGCCTCACCCCCACAGAAGTTCTCAAGCGTTTGTCCTTCCGGGAAAATCCCGCCGAAGCCGCCGAGAACAGCGACAAGGCCATCGAGCTGCTGAAAAAATCTCCATACGCCGCAAAATTGTCCAGCGCTGGCCTCTTTCTCAAGCAACTCCAATCGCAATCCAAAGCGCTGAAGCGTCTCATCAGCCCGCAGCTCGGCAATCAAGTCTACTTCGCGCAGCAACTCCTCCAGGCCGCGCCCGCACTCGATCCTTCCAACAAAACGCAAATCACCGCACTGCCCATGGGCTCGCGAATCAAAATCGACTCATGGTCCGCCACCGCCACTCTCTTGAAATCCAAGCCCACCAATCTGTTCTCGCCCCGCGACAAAATGCCCTTCGAAATCACTCCCCTCGTCCCCTATCTCACCCGCTACACGGAGTCTACCGCCATCCCGCCTGCCGAA